>DAOUQR010000028.1 GCA_030625525.1 Pseudomonadota bacterium
CCTGAAATTGAGTGACGACGCTTTTACCATAATGACTGGTTAAAAAGTGAAACTCAGCGTCAGGAAATGCAGCCAACAAATTTAATAAGGCGGGTGTTATCAACACTAAATCACCGGCCCTGCCCAGGCGAACTACTAATATTTTCACAACTTAATTCCCTACCGTTTCGCCGAGATCCTCAGTGAGCTCAGATGAGAACAGCATTGTTTGAGCTATGTCATCACAGAGTTCATACGATAAGGGCTTGAGTAGCATTTCATTAAAATAATTATGATGGCTTTTTATTTCATCACGCAAGATGTGAGCCGTGAGCCCATAAATAATGGTTTGTTGATTTTGGTTGGTATGCGTTCGGATAAGCTTTGCTACTTCGAAGCCATTCATATCCGGTAGGCCAAGATCCAGCAAAATCAAATCGTATTTGTTATTCTCACAGGCAGAAAACGCTGCGCTACCGGATGAGGCGATATCAATATCACATTCAAAATATTCTTTTAAGAGTAGTCGCGCAATTGTTTGGGCAATACCATCATCTTCAACAACAAGAATTTTATTGAGGCTTAGGTTTGCTGGTTTCTTCAAGGATTTATTCTGTTTTTGTTTATTGGGTTGTTGCTGTTTAGCCGTATCAAATGGAATATACAATTGAAATCGTGTGCCTTTACCCAGTTCACTTTGGACTTTAACAGATCCATTTATACTGTCTAAAAATTGTTTGACGATCCACAAGCCCAGTCCCCGACCCTGATATTTGTTTTGATGAGCCGGTGTTAGGCGTGTAAATTGTTCGAAGATAATATCAAGTTTATCGCATGGGATACCGATACCCGTGTCTTCGACAATAAATTCAATAATATTTTTGTTGTTTTGTTGTTCGCCAGAATTTTTTACTTGTAAACTGACATGTCCAGAGTCTGTAAATTTTAATGCGTTGCCGATTAAATTAATTAATATGCGTTCAAGTGCTTTTTTATCACCGATCAACATGTCTGAAACGTGATCGGCAATATTGCAATGTAACTCCAAGTTGTTTTTATAGGCTGCCGGTTGCATCGCATGGATGACCGTTTTAATCGATTTTTTTAATGAAAAGGCTTCATTTTTATGTTTGGGGTTAATTTCAACGTTGGTAATGTCAATGACATCGTTGAGCACACTCAGTAGACTTCGACTAGAATTTAAAATATGTGAGATCAATTGTTTTTTTTCTGGATCGTTTTCTTGTTTATGAAGCATTTCTGTCAGACCGATGATCCCAGAGAAAGGTGATCTTAAATCGTGACTTATATTCATTAAAAATTCAGATTTAGCTTTGCTTGCAGCTTCGGCTTTTTCTTTGGAACGCAATAAAGCTTGTTCCATTTTTTTACGTTCAGAGATGTCGATGGAGACACCGAAGATACCTATGATTTTTTTATCACTGTCGTACAGTGGGTTTTTGTAGGATAGAAAGGTTTTTTCCACATCCTCTTGTATATAAATTTCTTCTTTACGTTGCGCGATACCTGAGTCCATAACTTGTTGGTCATTTTCACGGATGGCCTCGGCAATTGAAGACGGCAGGCCAATCAGTTCATTAATTTCAAAGATATTATGCCCGATAACGTTTTCTTTAGTTAAGCCAAAAAGCTTAGCCTGTTCGTTATTACAGCCGAGGATCCGACCCTCAGTATCTAACCAATAAAATTTTTCCGGTAGGTGGTTTAAAATATTATTCAGATAAATGTCATTGAGTTTGGCTTTTTTCTCGATGTCTTCTTTTTGATTTTTAGCCGCTAGATAGGCTTTAACACGTGTTGTGTCATTAATTGAAGTGCCGATTAAGCCGATGATATTGCCTTGTTTATCTTTTAAAGGTTGTTTTGTTGACAGATAAAACGACTCTTTACCATCGGGAAGGATTGCAAATTCTTCGATTGTTTTTAGCTCGCCGGTTTGAATCACCTCATTGTCAATGCGCCGGATTTCATCGGCATTAGACTTTTCAAGAAAGTCATAGTCATTTTTCCCCACTATTTCGTCGGGATGGTTTAAGTTGAGTGTTGTAGAAAACGATTCATTACTAAAAAGATACGTACCATCGAGATCTTTACAATAGAGGTGACCCGGGAAGATTCTTAGAAGTGAATTGATGTTGATAGAGCTTTGTTTTTTATTACTCATTTTTTAAGTTGTGCCGATTTGTATTTTAATTATAGAGTCTATTTTTTTTCGAACTTCACGATGCTAGGCTTTGTAGAATTGATATTTTTTTCTTTTCTTTCGTTTTCGACTTTTGTAGTAATGATGCCATTAAGCATGTAGGGATTCTTCTCAACGGGCCTTTCTTTTGAGTTTATGAGGATAGAAAATGCAACTAGTGTTAGTATTTTTCCTTCGTATTCCGCATCAATGTCAAGTGTTCCAAGCAGCTTGCTAGCGCCAGCAAGAACTTTTAAGGATCTTTGATCAATGATTCTCGCTTTCCTTTGATTATTATTCTCTTTAATGTTGACTACCTTCTCATTCTTTCGACTTGGTCCAGTTGGTGACGACGGGAGGGACCTTGAGCTACGTTTTTCTTTTAACAATTCTGTATCATCAGGTGGCCTTTTTAGCTCTAATGATTGGGTACGTAGAGCGGGTGTTTTTATACTAAGTCTTAAGTTTTTATTGCCCTCTTCAGAATTACTCTCATCATATGATGAACAATTTGATGATGGAGTTGACTCTGTATCAAAAAACTCCTCCAAATTGTCATCCAATAATGGTTTGATTTCAGTGTGAGTGATCAAACAAATGTCAACAGTGATTGTTTCTTCATTAACCTTGGGGGCCAGTATTTTGAAAGCGCGCGCTATTGACTGGAGTGGATGACTATCACGGTCTTTTTTTGAAAAACTATTGTAAATATACGAAACATGGGTGACTGAGGTGCTGTCTTTGTCGAGTTCTTTTCTCTTTTTATTCAGTATTATCAGTTGAGTCTCAGCCGCATCAGCGAAAGCAGCATGTTCCCATAATAAATATAATAAGCTATTTATTTGTGTTTCGCTGTGTTTCAAAGAAGCGTCAATTTGCTTGAGTGCTTGATTCACGAGCTTCTTTGCTGGATTAACAACCTTTTCTAATATTTTGTAAGAAAAGTCGGTGTCTTCTGTTGGCTTGTAGACTTCAGCCGTACTTTTTTTTTGCCGTTTTAAATAGAAGTCTAATAGTTCGTTTATGCTTTTTCTCAATGGTGTGTCTTCGATATATGCATAAACTAATTTTTCAAATTTTTCTTTGAAGCTATTTCTGCGTTGAATATTACAGACAGCGCTAGTTATATCTGTGTTTTTTTTGTATGGAGCATATTGTTTTTTCCACGCAGTCCTAATTTCTTTACTTCTTTCGGCAAACAATACAATTTTTTCATGATTTGCTCTTGCAGCCAAGTCTGTCGCTAATTGTAACTCATCACCGAGATAGATGACGGTAGCTGCAGGTTTATTTAAGCGTAAAAGTTTGAGTGATGCTTCTAATTCCTTACCCCAGCAACGTTCATTACCTTGCAGACTAATCCCTAACATATGTAGAGAATTAGACTCTGGTGGATAGTTTAGCCAATTTGCTTCGTACATAATTTATAACTCCGAGTGTCTCTGATCCGATTAACGCATTCCATTGTTGGATCAGTCGTTAGCTCCAGTTGAAATTTTGTGGTCTCTCCATAAGACCCCAAAAAGCAGTGATCAATTATTGATGCACATTATACCCCCAAACTTTATGAAAAAAAACATTTATCTGCGTTTGTCGAAACTGTGAATTTTGCTCGTGATCTGGCATAATCTCGGACTTTTACGCAAGGCCTTAAATCATGATAGATTTTGATAAAATCATCCGCACGCAAAAACAACTCACGATAGACTGGCACGATACTGAGCCAAGCGTTCAGTCTCAAGATTTTTATCAATTTGTTGAAGACAATCATCTGAATAATTTCAGCTTATGGCATGAAGAAGACAAAGCTCGTCGTGATGATAAGGGGGCGGACTATGTTTATCGCGCTAAGCGTAACATCGACCAATATAATCAACGCCGTAATAATATGATGGAAGCGATGGACCAATGGGTTTATGAGAATTACCCAGCCAGCAATGAAGCATCGCCTTGTCATTCAGAAACCCCGGGCATGATGATTGACCGTTTGTCTATTTTGGCGCTGAAGACTTATCACATGGCTTTGCAGCTTAAGCGTGATGATGTTGATGAGACTCATCGTCAGGCGTGCGAGCGAAAATGTCAGGTTATCGACGCACAATTACAGCAATTATCGGCGTGTTTAAAGCATTTGCTTGAGGAGTTGCAAGCGGGAACCCGCCACTTTCGAGTCTATCATCAATTCAAAATGTATAATGATGCGAGTTTAAACCCACAACTGTATAAGAATCGTGAGCAAGCCTAATTCGCTACTGATACGCCTACCCAATTGGATTGGCGATGTCATTATGGCATTGCCTACCCTGGATGCACTGCGTGGTTGTGGGCTTGATTTGCATTTGTTGGGCAAGCCGTGGATCCACTCTTTATTGAGTGCTTACCCGGCACGTCTGACATCATTGGCACCAACTAAATTTCAGCAATGTCAGCAATGGCGGGCATTTAAAGAAAAACATGTCATTTTACTTAATAATAACTTTTTTGATGCGCTGTGTGCGCGACTCACGGGTAAAGCCATTTGTGCTTATCCTGGCTCGTCGCGGCAGTGCTTATTATCGGTTTCTTTAGCCAAACCTGAGTTGGTGATCCATGAAGTGGAATATAATTGGCGTTTAGGTCAATGTGCCCAGCGCGCGTGGTTGCCAGAAAAATCCTGGCCTGAAGCGATACCTGCAAGGCTTGATTTACCGTTGCTTGAATCAGTGAAAATTTCAGCAGACGATATTATTCAACAGTATCAGTTAGGTGATGGCTATTGGATCCTCTGTCCGACTGCGACGGGTACAAGTAAAGATGGTTTGAGTAAAGCCTGGCCTAACTGGCGAGAGTTACATCAAGAATTAATGAAGCGGGGGACACCTTGTGTTGTGTGTCCTGGGCCGGGTGAGGAAGATTATTGTTTAGAGCATTTGCCAGAGGCGATTCAGATACAAGGTTTGGATCTGCTTACGTACGCGGGTTTGATTCAAAAAGCACAAGGGGTTATCGCGAATGATACGGGCCCGATGCATTTAGCTGCCGCGTTGAATACACCTGTGTTTGGTATTTTTGGTGCGACTGATCCGAATAGGACTGGCCCGTGGGGTGGTGTCAGTATCGGAGAAAAAGCGCAGTGGCCGCAGGTGAGTGATGTGTTGCAACAGGCTGGAATTAGATCTAAGACCTGACCCTCATTCAAGTGCTTGGCGAGTTTTATGTTTTGGTGTTTTTATTCAAGTCCTTCCGCTTATTTCGGTCGCTGCGCTCTCTGTATGTGCGGCTGTGAGGCGCGGGGGGAATATGCGGTGCTTATTCCTCACCCTCAAAGGCCTTCAACACCGTGTCAAATCGCTGTTTTGAAAACACTCTCGACAAAAGCCTCAGGCGTTCAAACACAATATTACGTCGCAGAAAAATACCCGGTGGATCATCCGGGCTCTCACTCGACTCTTCCGCATGAATAAGCAAGCGTGACGCCGAACCTGGATGAATCGTATCAACCGCCTGTAATAAGCGCAGTGCGCGTGATGATTTTATGTTGGCACACAACCTCACGAATGTCTCTTCATCGCCGAGATCCGCTAAGTCAATTTTCGAAATATCATCTAATTCTTCGCCCAGTTCTTTGATAGCCGCTTCTAATTCTTCATTGCCATCAAGCGACCACGTTTCAACGCCTTCCATAAATGTGACGACCCGATAAATCATCAAATCATCGTAGTCTTGCCAAAATTGGCGGCAGGCATCGTGTGAAAGGTCGGGCATAGGAGTCTTTCTCGCTGAACAAATTGTGGATAATGTTACTTGAAAAAATACGACAATGCCATATATAACATGCTATTCTCACTAATATATTGATTAAAGTAGACTATTAATATGGGCATACGTAATTTAGTAAAAAGTTCTTTTAAAGCCGTATTTAATTATCGCAAAGCCGGTGGAGTGGATAATATAAAACAGTCCAGCTCTTCGTTACGAGATAGCTTGCGAAAATTTTTCGTGCCGGGCACAGGCCAAGTAAAGGAAAGCTTTGAAGGCGCTAAATCCCGTCTAAGCCTATCCAATAAACAAATAGAAGAACGTAAACGCGAGTTTTTACGTTTAGCCTATATAATGTTATCGGTGACGGTCGGTATTTTCTTTTATTTTATTTATCATGTCGTCAGTGGCAATGGGCTGAGTTCCGTTGTCAGTTTTGTCATGATTTTTTTAGGCGCTGCGGTCACGTTTCGCTATCATTTTTGGTATTTCCAATTGTGCCAGGGCAAGTTGGGCTGCACATTCAAAGAATATTTTCATTACGCAATATTAGGTAAAAAACAATGAAACGTCGGTATTATTGGTTACTCACAAGTGGGCTCTTTTTTTTATTACCGCAGTTGGCATTAGCGCTTCCAGCAAATCCTCTGAATTTTACACCGCCGGCGACTGATCTCTCGGTTATTTTTCTCGGCAATATTTTTGGTATCGTCGGTACGGTTTTGCATGGTGGCCCGAGTCAGATCATGGGCGCTATGTTCGGTGTGTTTAACTCCGCAGTATTAGCCCTCGGGGGTATCGTGTTGATTTATACCTTGGTGGTGTCAACGATGAATACCGCCAATGAAGGTGAAATGTTGGGTAAGAAGTGGTCATCTATTTGGATCCCGGTGCGTTCGGTTGCGGGTGTTGCGTTATTGCTTCCCGGTAAAACTGGTTACTGCATGATGCAAGTGTTTGTGATGTGGATGATTATCCAGGGTGTGGGTGCGGCGGATAAGGTGTGGGATGCCGCTTTAGGGTATTTGCAGCGGGGCGGCGTTATTATTCAACCGTCTACCACCCAGAAAGCCGATACCGGACCTGTTTTAAATGCTGCCGGTAGTATGCTGCGGATGGAAGTCTGTATGCGTGGATTAGAGCGAGTTATCAAACAACAACGCGAATATTATTTTACGCAGGGAAGCTGTAGTGCTAATTCCAGTGATTGGTGGTGTAAACAAGTTCCGAGTTTTGCAACGACGATTGATTTTACGAGTTTATTGAATAGTCCACCCGCTGCTGGTACTCAGCAAACGCAGTCGTTTCCTAATTTTGATTCGACCTCTCATCCGCAATACGCACGATACTTTAATGGCATTTGCGGTACAGTATCGTGGAGTCAGTTATCTCCAGCTCAAATAAAGAACGTAACAGACTATTTATCGCAAGATCCTGATCCATCGCAAGATGGTGGTAGTGTACTCGGTGCTAATAAAGGTTTATTGACCCAAGTGACCCAAGCTAAAGCCGTTGCACTTCAGCAGATGCATCTCGATTTAAGCCAAGCTGCCGATAAAATGGTGCAAAATACATTGGTTGCACCGGCGAGTGAGCGATTGCCCTATGGTATTGTTAAGGCATATGAGGCGCCGGATCCCTCCGCAGAAAGCGGCGTTGGGGCGCGTGTTTCAGCGGGCGTTTCAATTAATCTCGGTGGTTTATTTGGTTCTGGTCCTAATGATACTCGGTATCTGTGGATATCGCCTGTTGCAAATCTTGCGCCCCTTATGCAAGGGACCGAATTAAAAGGTGCAGTTTCGGATTATGACAACCTTATGTTGCCTACATTACGAGCGTTGAAACTTGCCACCTCCGATCCAAAAGCCGTAGGATCAGCATTTATTAATCGGGCATCAACCGATGGTTGGTTAATGGCCGGCAGTTACTATTTTAATTTAGTGCAGCTGAATACCGCTGTGGGCAAGATTAATGTGACGGCGTCGGGTTTTAATGTGACTGATAAATCCAATAGTATTATTGCGCAATTAGGCAACCAGACGCGCGCCAGTGGTTTAGCGTTTTTAACGCAAAGTTATCGAACTTCGCTTAACAACTTATTAAACTCATCCGTTACGGGCTCTCACAGTCTAGGTGCACCGGCAGCAAAAGGGCAGAGCTTGCCAGCCAGCGATATGAGCTATGTTGCGCAAGCCAGCAAAATGGTGATCCGTGGTACGACGGGAACCAAGACTCCGGATTTTACGTTACACTCGAACTTCAAACCTCAGCAAATCGCGCCGCTTCCAGGAAAAACGTTCCATGGTGGTTTCTTTGATATTCCGGGTTTTGTGACGACTTTGATTTATAATGTGATTCTGAAGAACGTATTTAATGTATTTATCTTTTTAACGAATATGATCTTGACGCCCATTTTTGAAATAATCTTTAGCCCGATGATTTTAGCGTTTGAAGTTTTTACTGCGGGGCTGCAGGCCGCGATGGCTAAGTCGGGTAATCCAATCACTGCGATTGCGGTGATGGGTAACCAGATGATTGATACGGGGGCGACGATTTGGATGATTGCCATGATGGCTTTCCTCGCGCTCGGGGGGGTTCCTATTCTAGGGATTGAGGCATTAGTTTTATT
>DAOUQR010000058.1 GCA_030625525.1 Pseudomonadota bacterium
CAAACACACGTTTATGATCGGGTGAAATAGACACTTGATGCGACAAAACTTTAAAACGTAAATAACCGCGATCAAGATAATAATTTTCAAGCAAGCTCAACGACGCATTTAATTTTTCTCTTGAATAGGTGTCGTTGCCAGTGAACCAGCTGAATAAACCCGTATCTTTCAAGACCATTTGACGCTTCAATGTACTCACATAAAAATCGTTAGCACCAATGATTCGAATTTGTTTAACTTTAGCAACCGTACCTTCCATCACATGAATAGTGATCGCAACACGATTGCGCGGTAGAGATTTTACATTATTCGTAACTTCCGCATTATATTTACCACTTTCTATCAAACGTTGGCGAATACGTTCCGTCACCCCTGTCAATCTTGCTTGTGAAAAAATACGCCCTCGAATTAACCCACTATTTTTAAGAACTTTGCTCATGGTATCTTTAGGGATCGTTTTACTACCAATCACAACTATAGAGCCCAGTGTAGGTCGCTCATCAACACGAATAATTAATGATCCACCATTGCGCTGCAATCTAACATCATCAAAAAATTTCGTTGCGTATAACGCTCGAATCACTCGAGATGATTTCCCCACCGTCAAGGTTTGACCACGTTTAATCGGCAAATAATTAAGAACGGTCGCGCGACTAATACGCTGCAAACCATGAATGCGAATATCTCGCACCACAAACGAACTAAAACTAAACGCTTTAATAATTAAACAAAAAGATAACAACGTGGAAAAAATCGCTAATCGAACGAAACGATTTAAAATATTCTTATTCATTATGTAGATAAATCCTATTCTTCTTATTGATAAATAACTTGTTGATTAAAACCCGAATAATCTGCTGAGATCATTTAAAAAGGCTATACATGTCAACATCACTATAAAGAGTAATCCAACTATAATGCCCCGCATTTTCGTTTTGTCGGAAACGGGGCGTCCTGTTATACCTTCAACGAGGTAATACAGTAAATGTCCACCATCCAGTAGTGGGATGGGCAAAATATTCAATACGGCCAGGCTAATACTAATGAGCGCTAAAAACTCCAGATAGGTTGTGAAACCTAGGCTAGCCGTAATACCGGCCCCCTGGGCAATCCCTATCGGACCTGATAAAGCTCGCAATGATACTTGACCTGTGACCATTTTGCCAATGAATTGCAGTGTCATGAAGGATAAATCTGTAGTACGTTTGATCGCTGGCCACCAAGCAATCCAGGGCTTATACCGTTGCACCCGAATCATATCCGCGGGCCAGTCGACTCTTTCAGAGATTGCGCCGATTATTTTAACCGACGATCCATCCTTTTCTTGAACGACTTTCGGTGTCAGTGTCAGGTCAAACTGCTGACCATCACGCTCTACACGGAAAATATTTTTATCATCTTTAGAATTTTGGAGTAATTGGCGCAAGGCATTCCAATCTTTCAGAGGTTTTCCATCAACCGCAATGATTTTATCACCCGGCTTTAGACCCGCCTGCACTGCCGGGTAATTCGCTTCCGTATGGGCGATCACGGCTGGAATACTTGGAATATAAGGCGTGATGCCTACACGCTGTAACAGCAAAGGTTGTTGGCTATTAATTCTTAAGCTTGAAATATCAATTTGCTTGGTTTGCTGAATACGTTCATCACGTTTTTTTACAGTGACGGCTAAGGGTTTGGAGCGCCCCGCATGGCGTAACAATTCAAGCTGGATATCACGCCAACTATAGGTCGGATGATTATCAATCGCTAGAATTTCTTGATGAGCAACGAGCCCGGCCTGTTGTGCTGGCGAATCCGGCTTCACATTGCCAATCACGGGTGCGATAGATTTGACTCCGATACTAAAAACCAACCAAAAAGCCAATATCGCAAAAATAATATTAAAAACAGGACCGGCGCACACTATCGCGATGCGTTGCCATAATGATTTTCGGTTAAACGCATATTGCAGCTGATCCTCAGGAACCTCCCCTTCAGCTTCATCCAGCATTTTTACATAACCCCCTAACGGGATCCGTGAAAATGCAAACTCAGTTTGATATTTATCTCGCCAAATCCACAGTGGTTTACCAAAGCCAACTGAAAAGCGCAGTACTTTCACTCCCATTTTTCGTGCCACCCAAAAATGGCCAAACTCATGGAAACTAATCAGTATCGTCAGTGCAACAATAAATGCAATAATTGAAAATAATATTGACATCACAATTCCCTATAAAAAATCCTTTATAACTGAAACAAGACTAAACCGGTTAAAAACCAAGGTGCTGTGGCTAACAAACTATCGATACGATCGAGAAAACCGCCATGACCGGGAAGCAGCTTACCGGAATCTTTCAAGCCCCGATTGCGCTTAAACATACTCACCAATAAATCACCCACAATAGCGACTATACCGACCAGCACCGCTAAAAAAACCCAACGTAACCATTTATCTTGGTTGAGTTGAAAATACCAAATGCCCGCGCAGGCAATCAGTAACACCGTGAACAAACCACCCAGCGCGCCCTCAATACTTTTACCTGGACTAACATGAACGGCCAACTTATGTTTACCCCATAAATTACCCGTGATATATGCCCCAGTATCAGCCCCCCAAGTTAACAATAATACATATAAAACCAATTCGGGGCCAACATCACCACGACGCATAAATGCCATCGCAACCCAAAACGGTACTAAGACAACAATACCAATAATCGGTTGAATAATGGGATTTGCCCATGCCGCCGTCTTGTTAGGGTATCGCATGATCCAATAGGCACATAAACACCACCAAGCTAAAGCAGTCCCCATTAACCAATAAAATTTCATATAAGGTGAGATTAATATAAATCCAAAAATAATTAATACATAGAGAAATTGAAATCGGTAACGTTTATAGCCCATTAAATGTGACCATTCCCATGCAGCAATAAGTGTGATCGCCATCAATATCAATTCAAACACTTGCCATGAAGATTTAAATAACACGAGCAAAACTACCGGTATTAAAACAATGGCCGTTATTGCACGCAGTAATAAGTTACGAAGACGAGTCGATTTGGTCTGCGGTTTTGCCGAAACGTCGTTGTCGGGTTTGATAATCTTCGAGGGCTTGTTCATATTGTTCTCTTCTAAAATCAGGCCAAAAACAGTCCGTGAAAAATAATTCACTGTAAGCGCATTGCCAAAGGAAAAAATTACTCATGCGTTGCTCACCACTGGTACGGATAAATAAATCCGGCTCGGGTAAGTCACGCAAACTTAGATAGCTTTGAAAAAAGGTTTCATCGATGGATGCCTCATCAATCAACCCCTGCTTTAGATCATTCGCCACGGCACGACACGCTTGGGTAATGTCCCAACGTCCACCATAATTAACCGCAATCACAAGGATGAGGCCTGTGTTATCAGCGGTGAGAGTCTCCGCATCCGTCATGCTGGTTTGTAATTTTTGACTAAACCGACTGCGCTCACCGATAAAACGGATACGAACTCCATTTTTATGTAAATTTTTAATTTCTTTATTGAGTGCCGTAAAGAACAAAGTCATGAGGCCTTTGACTTCTAACGGGGGGCGCGACCAGTTTTCACTGCTAAATGCGAACAAACTTAGCACCTCAATCCCCAGTTCTGCACTGGTTTGAATAATCTCACGCACCGCATCAACGCCAGCCTTATGACCCGCGATGCGAGGTAGACCACGTTGAGATGCCCAGCGGCCATTACCATCCATGACGATGGCAACATGTTTAGGTCGATGTTTATACTTCACACTAAAAAAGACATGCAATAAATAAGAGGGTGAGTTTACCAGAAGATTGCCCTTAACAAAAAAATTTTAGTCCGCTAATCAATTTTGTTACACTCACGAGATGTTATTTAGACGCTTTCATAAAAAATACCGAGGAGGACGCTGTATCTACCGTGTAGACAGCGCGCATGGCCCTGTTGAAGTTTGGGAAAATCGCCGACTCCGTTGGATAC
Source organism: Pseudomonadota bacterium (assembly GCA_030625525.1). Taxonomy (GTDB): domain Bacteria; phylum Pseudomonadota; class Gammaproteobacteria; order DAOUQR01; family DAOUQR01; genus DAOUQR01. The sequence goes on from DAOUQR010000058.1 coordinate 3,970, forward strand.
AATTCGATAAGCGTAATATTCAAACCGCCATTGATTTGACCGATCCAAGCCTCTTGGCCTTAGAGTACTTGCAAACCATGGCGATAGCGTTTGAATTTATCAAGCAACCCAAAAAAATACTCATATTAGGTATGGGTGGGGGCGCGTTGATTCATTATATTAAAAAAAACCATCCAGATGCTCAGATCACTGCGGTTGATATCAATCCAGACATCATCCAAGTCGCGCAAGACTATTTTTTTATTGAGCCTCATGACGCACAACTCATTATTCAAGATGCTAAAGAATTTTTAGAACAGTCCGATCAAAATTTTGATCTAATCGTATGTGATATATATAAAGCAGATGCACTTCCCTCTGTTTTATTAGACGATGAGTTTTATCAATTAGCCTACCAACGTCTCAATAAACGAGGTGTTTTTATCGGAAATTTTTTGTGTGAAAAAAATAAAATGCTCGATATCATTCGGCACATACGGCATTATTTTATCAATCAGAGCTTACTTATTCCGGTGCCTAAGCATTCAAATATAGGGATCTTTGGTTTTAAAAACTTGAATTATCTTAAGCAGTTACCAACACTGGTTGATAAGAAAATTTTAAAACACGTTGAATGGGATGGGACGATCGGCGCAATTGCTTACAAACAAAAGCGCCCCGATTAGGTAAAGATTTAAATTTCCATTAAATCGGCTTCTTTTGCCTGCAAAGCAGCATCCACTTCAGTGGTGAATTTGTCAGTCAGTTTTTGGATCTTATCTTGTGCTCCACGTTCATCATCTTCTGTAATGTCTTTAGCTTTCAGTAATTCTTTGAGCTGATTGTTCGCATCACGACGAATATTACGCACAGCGATCTTCGCATTTTCACCTTCAGTTTTTACAACTTTAATTAATTCGCGACGGCGCTCTTCGTTTAACGGTGGCATTGGCACACGAATACCATCACTTGAAGTAGCAGGATTCAAACCCAAATCAGAAACCATGATTGCTTTTTCAATCACTGGCACCATGTTTTTTTCCCAGGGCATAATCATTAAGGTACGCGCATCAGGAAGCGATATATTCGCAACTTGACTTAACGGCGTATCAACACCGTAATAATCGATACTGATGTGCTCTAAAATACTTGGGTGCGCTCGGCCAGTACGAATTTTTGCCAAGTCAGCTTTCAAAGAGTCAAGGCTTTTTGTCATTCTTGTTTGTGCATCTTGGTAGTTGCTATTAATCATTTTGGTTCTCCAACAACGGTTCCTTCGTCTCCACCCATAATCACCGATTTGAGTGCGCTTGGTTTATTCATATTAAATACGCGCAAAAGTATATCATGATCACGACACATACAAATAGCCGTTAAGTCCATCACTTCTAAGCCCTGCTGAATGATCTCATCATAGCTTAGCTGCGAATATTTTTTTGCATCGGGATGCGTCATCGGATCAGCCGAATAAATACCATCCACTTTGGTCGCCTTCAGTAAAACATCCGCATCAATTTCAATCGCACGCAACGATGCCGCCGAGTCTGTGGTAAAGAATGGATTGCCCGTTCCAGCCGCAAAAATAATCACTGTGCCCTCACGTAAATGATGTATCGCTTTACGTCGATTATAGGGATCCACAATACCCATCATTGGAATGGCTGACATAATACGCGCCGGTAAATCAATGCGCTCCAATGCATCACGCATGGCAAGTGCATTCATGATTGTCGCTAACATACCCATATGGTCACCGGTCACACGGCCGATACCCGCTTTAGACAATTGCTTGCCTCGGCAGAGATTCCCCCCACCCACAACCAGAGCCACTTCGACGCCCATATTTACAAGCTCATCAATTTCACTCGCCATACGATCAAGAACAGCTGGCGAGATCCCAAAATCCGTGTCACCCATCAAGGCTTCACCACTCAGTTTAAGAAGAACACGCTTATATATTGGTTTACTCATAGTAATTCCTCAACATAAAAAAAAGGCCGCGTATGAACGCAGCCTTTGTTGATTAGCTCGCCGTAGCGTCGCTGACCTGGGCCATGACTTCAGAAACAAAGTCATCCTCTTTCTTCTCGATGCCCTCACCCACTTGATAACGAATAAATTCCGTCACCTTTGCATTGTGCTGCTTGAGTAAATCGGCCACTGTTATATTTGGATCTTTAACAAAGGCTTGGCCTGTTAAGCTCACTTCAGCCAAGGTTTTTTTCAAGCGTCCAACGATCATTTTTTCAATAATCTCAGCAGGTTTACCTGACTTCTCAGCTTGAGCACGAAAAATTTCTTTTTCTTTTTCAATGTAGTCCTGAGGAACATCATCCGCATTCACAACAATAGGGTTACTCGCAGCGATATGCATCGCGATATCTTTCGCTAAACTTTCATCACCACCTTCAAGGGCAACTAGGACACCAATCATGCCGCCATGCGAATAACTACCGATAACACCGTTAGATCTTATCGCGCCAATGCGACGAATTTGAATGTTCTCACCGATTTTAGCCACTAAGGTTTGTCTGGCTTCTTCAACACTCGCATCACCATCAGCAATTTGCAAATTGGCCAATTGTGCAACGTCAGAAATTTCAGCATTCAATGCTGTTTTTGCCGCTTTCTTAGCAAAAGCCAAAAAGTTTTCGTCACGAGCAACGAAATCAGTTTCACTATTAATTTCAACGATAACCGCGTATTTTTTATCATCGGTTGTTGCGATAAGTAAAGCGCCTTCAGCAGCCACTCGGCTCGCTTTTTTATCGGCTTTCGCTTGACCAGCTTTACGCATTTCTTCAATGGCTTTATCGATATCACCATCGGTTGCTTGCAGTGCTTTTTTGCACTCCA
>DAOUQR010000192.1 GCA_030625525.1 Pseudomonadota bacterium
ATGATCAAATTATTTTTCGACCGCTACTGGCCTGGTCTGAAAAATTCAAAATGGAACATAATCCCGATGAAAAAACCTACCGTTCTTGGTTTCTTAATTTATTACAACGAACGCATTTATTAAAATTAGGGGCACAATCATTTGAACGAGCGACCGATTTTTTTATTAACAAACGCCTTTTCTCAAGAAAAAAATACTATGTAGAACAACCCGAATCTGCACCCAGAAAACGCGTGTATGAATTTGCTTGGAACACCATTGTCTTGGGCTTGCTGATTGGCTCAATGATTGTGTTAACTCGTTTTTTAGTACGCTCTGTAACCCCATATCAAATTTTACATGTATTTCTACTGGGCGGCGTCACCGCTTTACGCGTCATTATACTCATCATTGTTTCATCGATTATATGGATCCCCGTTGGGGTTTGGATTGGTCGTCGACCGACTGCCGCGCAATGGATACAACCCATCATTCAATTTTTAGCGTCGTTTCCTGCTTATTTAATCTATCCCATCGTAGTTATGGCGATTGTTAACTATCATTTAAATGTCAACATCTGGTTATCGCCATTGATGATCTTGGGAACGCAGTGGTATATTTTATTTAATGTGATTGCAGGTGCGGCCAATATTCCGAAAGATATTTATCAAGCCGCAGACAGTTTAGGTGTGCGCGGTTGGCAATGGTGGAGGCGGATTGCTATACCCGGTATCTTTCCGTTTTTTATCACAGGCGCGATCACCGCAGCAGGAGGCGCTTGGAATGCAAGTATAGTTGCTGAATATATTAGCTGGGGACATACTACGTTACGCGCAACTGGATTAGGTGCCTATATTCAATCGGCGACCAATACAGGTAGATTCCCCGAAATTGTGTTGGGCACATCGATGATGTGTTTATATGTTTTATTTTTTAATCGCGTACTTTGGCAGCCACTTTATCGTTTGGCTGAAAACAAATTTACCGTGACCTAATTGCTAAGGGTTAATTATGTCTGAAACTATTATTTCACTTAAAAATCTAACTAAATCTTTTAAAAAAGATATGCACCAAGATCTCTTGGTTTTAGAAGATGTAAATTTTGAATTAAAAGAAGGTGAAATTGTAGCGCTGCTTGGAAAGTCCGGCTCAGGAAAATCAACATTGCTGCGTATTATTGCCGGATTAATTAAACCCACATCCGGTGAAGTCTCCTATCGAAACAAACACGTAACAGGCCCCGTGCAAGGGGTTGGCATGGTGTTTCAATCATTCGCCTTATTACCATGGTTAACCGTATTACAAAATGTGGAACTGGGTTTAGAAGCACAAGGCGTCGGACGCGAAGAGCGTCGAACCCGTGCAATTGAAGCGATTGATATTATTGGTTTAGATGGATTTGAATCTGCGTATCCAAAAGAATTATCCGGAGGTATGCGTCAACGTGTGGGTTTTGCAAGAGCGCTCGTGATTAATCCTGACTTATTATTAATGGATGAACCTTTTTCTGCACTCGATGTTTTAACCGCCGAGAATTTAAAAACTGACTTATTAGATTTGTGGGAAACCAATAAAACACAGACGAAAGGTATTTTAATGGTGACTCATAGTATTGAAGAAGCCGCCTTTATGGCCGACCGCATTATTATTTTTGGTAGTGACCCAGGATACATTCGTGCTGAATTAACGGTGAATTTACCACACCCTCGAAATGATCAAGCCCCTAAATTTCGAGAAGTCGTCGATAGAATTTATACATTAATGACAACCGGAGCAAAAGAGCATGCTCGACGTGCATTGCGTGAACGTCAGATTGGTATTGGTTATCGCTTGCCAGATGTAGATCCATCTGTGATCTCAGGCTTAATTGAAACGATGGCCGCACCCGAATTTGAGCAGCGCATTGATTTACCCGAACTTGCTGATGAACTCATGATGACAATTGATGATTTATTTCCACTGATGGAAACACTCGAGATCTTAGGCTTTGCTAAAGTGTCTGAGGGCGATATTAGTTTAAATAGCATCGGTCGTGAATTTGCTGATGCTGATATTGATGAGAAAAAACAAATTTTTGCAACACAACTCCAAGCTAAAGTTCCACTCGCTAGACACATTCGTAAAACATTGGATGAGAAACGCGGCAACCGATCTTCAGAAGAGCGTTTTTTAAGTAAGCTAGAAGATTACCTCAGTGAAAAAGAAGCTGAACGCGTACTGCGTACCGTGATCGACTGGAGTCGTTACGCTGAGTTATTTGCATACGATTTTAATACTGGGATGCTAAGTTTAGAGAATCCGGATTAAGCTAGCTTCAGGGATAAATCGCCATATGCGGAGATTAAGGCACCTATTCTTCGCACAATATGCGGAGATTAATTTGCAAATGCGGAGATTAGCCTCTATAATATACGCATAATATGCGGAGATTAATGGACGTATGTACATCTATAAACAGCCTGAATGGCCTAGTTTTACCTGGAATAATCAACAAGTTACCGACGATCTGCTTGCGCTCAAATTTGAACAAGGCCGCCTACTTGGAAAGATGGAAAGTCTGGGCTTCCAGATGCAAGAAGAAGCAATCCTCAAAACACTAACGAATGAAGTCTTAAAATCCAGTGAGATTGAAGGTGAAAAACTCAATAGCGACGAGGTTCGCTCATCCGTCGCCAGGCATCTCGGTATCAATATTGGTGGCCTTCTACCTGCAGACAGACATGTCGATGGCATTGTTGAAATGCTACTCGATGCAACTCAAAAATTTAATCAGCCATTAACTGAAGAACGCCTTTGTCACTGGCATGCCACTCTTTTTCCTACAGGCTTGAGTGGCATGATGCTGATAAATCCAGGCGTATGGCGTAGCGATAGTGAAGGCCCGATGCAAGTCGTTTCAGGTCATTATGGTCGCGAAAAAGTGCACTTTCAGGCACCCGCAGCAAAAGAATTACCTCAACAAATTAAAAAATTTTTAGAGTGGTTTAATCACTCGCAAGAAACGGATCCCATCGTCAAAGCTGCCATTACACATCTTTGGTTTGTAACTATTCATCCCTTCGATGATGGTAACGGCCGAATAAATCGAGCACTCACCGACATGGCGCTTGCGCGCGCCGAAAATCTAAAGCATCGATTTTACAGCATGTCTACGCAGATACGAAAACAACGCAAAGAATATTATAATATTCTGGAGTCCACACAAAAAGGAGGGCTTGATATTACGCCTTGGCTCACATGGTTTTTAAATTGCATGCTTAAAGCCATCATCAATTCAGAGTCATCGCTAGAAACCATTTTAAATAAAGCAAAATTTTGGGAAGAACATGCAGGCCAATGTTTTAACGACAGACAAATTAAAATGCTTAATAAATTATTTGATGGATTCGAAGGTAAACTAACAACGAGCAAGTGGGCAAAAATGATGAAAAGTTCACAGGACACGGCAACCCGTGATATCAAATCATTAATCGAACAAAAAATAT
>DAOUQR010000296.1 GCA_030625525.1 Pseudomonadota bacterium
CGATGATGTTATCGAAGAAGTTAAAAAATCAGCGCTTCGTGGTCGTGGCGGTGCGGGATTTCCCAGCGGATTAAAATGGAGCTTTATTAATCGCTCTAATCCCGTGCAAAAATATTTAGTGTGTAACTCCGATGAAGGTGAGTCGGGCACCTGTAAAGATCGCGATATTATGCGATACAACCCACATCAACTTATCGAAGGCATGGCGATAGCCGCGTATGCCATGGGAATGACCGTTGGTTATAACTACATTCGTGGTGAATTTTGGGAACCCTATACACGAGTTGAAGCTGCAATTGCAGAAGCGATGGCAGCGGGTTATTTAGGTGAAAACATACTGGGTTCGGGTGTTGATTTTCATCTTCATAATGCACTCGGAGCGGGTGCTTATATCTGCGGAGAAGAAACCGCGTTATTAAATTCACTCGAAGGCAAAAAAGGCCTACCACGATTTAAACCGCCTTTCCCTGCAAATTTTGGTTTATACGGTAAACCCACTACTGTGAATAACACAGAAACGTTCGCTTCTGTTCCATTGATTATGGAAAAGGGTGCGGATTGGTTTTTAAATTTAGGCAAACCAAACAATGGTGGTGCTAAAATTTTCTGTGTCAGTGGTCATGTGAATAAGCCTGGAAATTATGAAGTTCCAATGGGCACATCCTTTAAAGATTTATTAGAACTTGCCGGTGGTGTTCTAAACGGCAATAAATTAAAAGCCGTGATCCCTGGTGGAACGTCGATGTATGTCTTGCCTGCTGAAACAATCATGAAAACCGATATGGATTATGACAGTCTACAACAAGCCGGTTCGGCGATTGGTTCCGGTGGCGTGATTGTCATGGATGAAACAACCGATATGGTCAAAACACTGTATCGCATGTCTGAATTCTACAGCGAAGAATCTTGTGGCCAATGTACGCCGTGCCGTGAAGGCACCGGTTGGATGGTGCGCATATTACACCGCATCGTGCATGGTCATGCCGTACCCGGGGACTTAGAAAAATTAGTGTCAGTGGCAAACAATATTGAAGGCCGCACCATTTGTGCATTGGGTGAAGCCTCCGCGTGGCCAGTTCAAAGTTTCGTAAAACAGTTTTATCATGAATTTGAATATTATGTTCAGCATAAACATTCGATGTTAGAGGCAGCCTGATGACAACGATTGAGATTAACGGTCAAGAAATACAAACCGAGCCGGGTAAAAATATTATGGAAGTCGCTGATGAACACGGCATCCATATCCCGCGCTTTTGTTACCACAAAAAATTATCGGTATCCGCAAATTGCCGTATGTGTTTGGTGGAAGTTGAAAAAGCACGTAAACCAGTTCCGGCCTGCGCGACACCCGTGGCTGATGGGATGAAAATTTATACCCATTCACAAGAAGCGCTGCACGCACAAAAAGTCGTGATGGAATTTTTATTGATTAACCATCCACTTGATTGTCCTATCTGCGATCAAGGGGGTGAGTGTGAATTACAAGATGTCTCTATTGGCTACGGCGATGATGTGTCACGATACACCGAAAGCAAACGCGTCGTTGATGATGAAGATCTCGGGCCTTTGATTGCAACGGACATGACGCGTTGTATCCATTGCACCCGTTGCGTGCGTTTCGGCAAAGAAGTTGCGGGTATAAGAGAATTAGGGATGACCGGACGGGGTGAAGAAAGCCGCGTCGGTACGTACGTCAAACACAGTATTACATCAGAAGTTTCAGGTAATGTTATTGACTTGTGTCCAGTCGGCGCATTGACAGATAAACCCTATCGTTTTACGGCACGCGCTTGGGAATTAACGCAGCATGATACGGTTTCACCACACGATTGCTTAAACTCAAATATTTATATGCATACAAGACGCGGTAAAGTCATGCGTGTAGTACCACGTGAAAATGAATCCATAAATGAAACGTGGATTTCAGATCGAGATCGTTGGAGTCATCTTGGCTTAAACCATCAAGATCGTCTTGCCGAGCCGATGATGAAATTAAAAGGTAAATGGCAAACTGTTGATTGGGCAACCGCATTAAGAGCTACGATCAAAGGTATACAGTACGTCAATAATGAATCAGGTCCGGAACAAATTGCCGCATTAGCCTCACCGAACTGTACCTTAGAAGAACATTATTTGTTGCAAAAATTATGGCGTGGTTTGGGTAGTCATAATGTTGATCACCGTATTCATCAAACTGATTTTAGTGATCAAGAGACCCGAGCCGTTG
>DAOUQR010000110.1 GCA_030625525.1 Pseudomonadota bacterium
GTATTTTTAAATCACCGACATCATCAAATTCTGCGGTAATCAAATATCCACGACCCGGGCTAAAGCCCGCTAAACCACTCACTTTAAACGCTAGCACCACAAACGCCAACACACCTGCCAACATTAATAAACCGACTGAAAATTCAATGATCCGTTGCTGCTTCATTACCAACCTCCCAACATAATTGTTGTCAGCATAAAATCTAATCCGAGTACCGCCAACGAGGAATACACGACTGTTCTTGTTGTAGAAAGACTAATGCCTTCCGCTGTAGGCTCGGTTGTATAACCTTCATAAACCGCAATCCACGTTACAACCACCGCAAAGACGATGCTTTTGATGATGCCGCTTAGCACGTCAAGATGAAAATCAACCGACGCACTCATGTTGCTCCAAAACGTGCCGGCATCGATGCCTAACCATTTAACTGCAACGACATAACCGCCATAGATCCCGACAGCCGTAAATATTAAAGATAAAACTGGCAATGAGATAACGCCGGCCCAAAAGCGTGGATAAATCACTCGCCATAAGGGATCGATCCCCATCATTTCCATGCTGGATAATTGCTCGGTTGTCTTCATCAAGCCAATTTCAGCGGTTAACGCTGAACCGGCTCGACCGGCAAATAAGAGTCCCGCCACAACTGGACCAAGCTCACGCGTCAAACTTAATGCGACCAGTTGACCTAACTGGGTGTCAGCACCAAATTTTGACAAGGTATGATACCCCTGCAATGCAGTCACCATGCCAATAAATAAGGCGGATACCACCATTATGATCAGCGACAAAACGCCAATCGCATAAAGTTGCTCAACGACCAATGGAAACACTTTGATGAGACGCGGCCGTCTAAATATCATTCGAATCAAAAATATGCCCGCACGCCCCATCTCGCTGCAAACGTCAATACCACTTCGACCTAATTCTCTCACCCGCTCAAACATCGAATAAGTCCTCTATATAATCTTTGGCCGGATAATGAAAAGGCACGACACCATCGGGCAAGCCTTGCATGAATTGTTTGACGTGAGGTGAACTCGATGTGAGCAATTCCGCCGGTTTACCTTGAGCCACCACTTTACCTTCGGCAATGAGATAAACATAATCAGCGATACTGGCGGTCTCTGGCACGTCGTGCGATACCACAACCGAGGTCATGCCCAAGACTTCATTCAAGGTTTTAATTAATTTCACCAACACCCCCATCGAAATCGGATCCTGGCCCGCGAAGGGTTCGTCATACATGATTAATGCGGGATCGAGTGCAATGGCTCGCGCTAACGCAACCCGCCGCTGCATTCCGCCTGATAATTCACTCGGCATCAGATTCGCACTGCCACGTAAGCCAACCGCTTCGAGTTTGATTAAAACAAGTTTGCGTATGAGGGATTCGGGTAAGTTCGTGTGTTCACGTATCGGAAAGGCAACATTTTCAAACACGGATATATTGGTAAACAGCGCTGCGTTTTGAAATAACATCCCCATGTCTCGGCGAGCATGGTAGAGCTCACGTCGATTGATTTGATGCACGTTTTGACCATTGACGATCACTTCACCTTTATCAGGCTGTATTTGGGCACCTATCAAACGTAATAACGTCGTTTTGCCGGTGCCACTCGGCCCCATGATCGCGGTGATTTTTCCACGCTCAATATCGATATTCACGCCTGAAAAAATCGATCGATTATCATGAGCGAAATGAAGATCTCTGATGGTAACTAAGCTATCGGTTTGCACGGGTATTCAGTTCTAATGTTTTAAGTGAGTCTAGCGGGTAATCTCAAAACCGTCCAGCGAAAGTAAAGCTGCGGTCAAAGGAAAGATTTAATGGTACAATTGCGCATCTAGTTTGACTTGGAAACACAATGAAATTATTCGGTTCGTCTGACATTAAGACCTATGTGAATCGCTGGATCCGCTCATCCGCCACCACTTTAAAAAATAAAGTCTGTATTGATATGCCGGCCGGCGCGGGTGTCACAAGTGATGAATTACAAAAAGTCGGCGCTCAGGTTGAACCCTATGATTTATTCCCCGAGTTTTTTAAAGTTACCGGTACCAGCTGCCAAAAAGCCGATTTAAGTCAGCCACTACCGATTGCCGATCACCATGCCGATGTTATTATTTGCCAAGAAGGTATTGAACATATCTCAGACCAACTCGCATTGCTCAAAGAATTTAATCGCATATTAAAAGGTAACGGTCGGTTGATCTTAACCACCCCTAATTATTCAAACTTAATGTCGCGTGTTAGTTACATGCTCAATGAATCTGAGCGTTATAAATTAATGCCTCCGAATGAAATTGATTCGATCTGGTATCAGCGCAATACGGATCAGAGCATGGATATTTATTATGGTCATATTTTTATGTTGGGTATTCATAAACTACGCTTGCTAGCGAGCATTGCCGGGTTTTCGATTAAAAAAATTCATTCTACTAAGGCGAACCGCACGGCTTTATTGCTATTCCCCTTTCAATATCCTTTTATCTTACTGACCAATTTATACAGTTATTTTCGAATTTTAAAGCGTCATAAAAACACGCCACCCGAGATCAAAGCAGTTTATAAGCAGCAGTTAAAGCTCGGTATTAGCCCTAAAATATTATTGGATAAATACTTGTTCATCGAATTTGAAAAAACCAGTCTACCTCAAGCTTCATTGCAGCCGTATTTTGAATATGCTCAACCGCCAGCGTAGTCGAATCAAAAAGTACCTGTAATTTTATGCACCAACTGAATCAAGGCATCAGTTTTGACTCTTCCACGGTCTATTGAGTTTCTAATCGACCATGGAAGAGTCATTCATGCTGTATCTGGCATGTGATTACACTGAAAGAAAAATTTTTTAATTTATTGATGTTTAAACGGTTTTAGATAATGTGAATTCCACTCTGGCCCACTGTCTTCCACCTGGGTGTTCGCATACTTATTAGCTCTTCCCTGGCTGATGATGCGGTGTTTACGAAGTTCTTTAGCGGGAAACCCAGCGTCTAGCAAGGCATCAGTAAGAGTCCGATGCTCATGAGAGTAACGGGGAGTGTCCAAGGCATCGATAAAGTGAGGGTAATTATCTGGATTAATTAGGTAGGATTTATTCGAGTCGATTAACTTGCAAAGTTCGTCGCCCCTTATGCCATGATTTGGAATGTCACTGAACAGAGACGTCCATACAGCGTTATCTGTAACTGGTATTTTTTCATCAAATAGAAGTTTGTAAGTTAGATCGTCAAGAAGGAAGGACAGCGTGTAACCTGAGCAGGCTGGACGGATCAAAATCAAACTGTGTAATAAATCTGAAAAGTGTTCTGGCCTGAACAGTTCTAATGCCTGTCGTGTGCGAGTTGTTATTCAATCCGCGAAACCACCGTTTCCATGTCGTTCAACAACGACAGAAAAGCAATTTTAACACAATTTATGGGCAAACATCAACCACTTCAAACTGTACAACGAAAAGGGTTTTAGTTGGCTTTTCTGAAGACGCGACCCCCTCATTTCGATGGAAAAATCATTGTCGCGGATTATATCAGCTGGCGTTGGCGGCTTAGATAACAAATCGCGACGCACAGGGCTGGTAGGCAATGTGGTCATAGAAGTGCATGGAGTAGAGCTGGCGGCTATTCGCGATTGTGTTATCCAAGCGATATTACTCCAAAAATGATCCAATGTTTCCGAAATAGAGTAGACATTAATTCTATTCAACATAAATAATAAGAGTATTAACCAATATAGTTAGATTTATATTGTTCAATTTTTATTGTGTTTGGTTCAAACCCATATTCCTGTAATTTGTTTGACAGATATGAAGAGGTGTTTTTATTTAATAACCTTGGTCCGAAGTAAAGCTCTTTAATATTACTTGTTTCAAATTTTTGAGATTCAAGGTATGATTTTTTTTTGTTAGACGCTTCAAATAATTTTTTTTATCCAACTCAATATTACAACTATTAGTGGTTGTTATAAAGCGCTTTTGAGAGGCAGGAAAGAAGAAACCATCACCATTATTCAATAGTTTCCCCTCTATTAATGTGAATCTACACTCTTTTTCATGACTAAATGAGCTGTTTTTCGTTTGTATATTCGCTATTGAAATCTGAGTCAATGCATGTGTAATAAAATTCTGGATTATTTCTTGACGCTGGATTTCATTAGACTTCTGAAAATTACTTAATGTAAGCAATTCATTTATTATTGGAAATAGATCGCTTATAATTTTCTTAAGATCACTTTCCCCATATTTCATTGTGCATACAGTTGGTAGCTGGAAGTTCTTTTCTGTTGCGTTCAAAATGGTTAAGTCTTTTTTAAATCCTATACATATACCTTTCGCATCATTTGCATATAAGCGCCACATGGCTAAATCATCATTAATAATGACTACATGAGGACACGTATGTTATCAGCCCATCGTTAGCTATTTTTTTTCAAAAGCTTCAACCAGATTTTTATTAAATAATGCCATTACATTTTGACAAGCGGTTTGTGATAAACATTTTTTAAAAATTTCCCATGCATACTTGAGCTCTAATGAATCATTCAGGCAATCTGATCTTGTGAAATATAATCTCTTGCTCGATATTATTTTAAGAAAATCATCTAAAGAAGTGTAATGATAAACAATATCATCTTGACGCAGTGGCTCATAAAAATAGTCTTTGAACAGGTCTTCAATTTGTAGTTAAATTTTATTTTGTAAATCATCTAATCTTTTCTTGTTCATTGCATGTACCTCGTCGTGATTTTAGAGCATAACGAATCGCCTCTCATATACAAAGAATAGGCTGAAGCGACGATAGATCCGAACTCAGTCATTCTTTAACTATTAACATTGTCTTTTTTTGAAATACGTAGATTTTTTATTATAGACTGAACTAATACCTGTAGTTGTTCTAAACTAATAGTTTCACCTAAATGTGTTTTCCCAACTTGATTTAGTAAATCCAGATCTGACCCGCTGTCATATGTTTCTGAGTATTGTTTAT
>DAOUQR010000071.1 GCA_030625525.1 Pseudomonadota bacterium
ATTTGGATCAAATTAAAAAAGTGTTTCAATCTGTCCGCGTCATCAACATTCGGTGCATGATGCCCTATCAATTCGTAGACTTGAGCTAGGATACTGCCACCTAAACGTTGCTTTCCTTTTCCTAGATCGATAAAAATTAAATCGCTTTCAACTTGAGTATCTAATTCAGGCGTTAGTGTTTTATGAATATTACTGACGGGCGAAAACGCAGTGATCACTAATGACAAAGGAGACGTCACTTGTTTGTCATCCCAAACTGTACGCATGGACATCGAATCTTTGCCCACGGGAATAGCAATTCCTAACTGCGGGCATAACTCCATCCCAATCGCGTGCACCGCATCATAAAGTCCAGCACCTTCACCGGGATGTTTCGCAGCCGTCATCCAATTGGCTGATAATTTAATATCACTTATTTTTTCAATCTGTGCTGCAGCTATATTCGTAATTGCCTCGCCCACTGCCATGCGTGCTGAAGCAGCGTGATCGATCACCGCAATCGGTGTTCGCTCACCCATTGCCATCGCTTCGCCCGTCTCACTCAGAAAACCCGCAGCGGTCACTGCGACATCGGCAACCGGTACTTGCCAAGGTCCAACCATTTGATCGCGCGCAACTAAGCCGGTAATACTGCGATCGCCAATTGTGATTAAAAATGATTTATTAGCGACAGTCGGATGTTGCAAGATTTTTTCAGCGGCTTCTTTTAAATTAATTGCACTCGTATCAAATGCGGTTTTATGAAAGGGGTGATGATTATCTTGTTTAAGCAACTTCGGTGCTTTTCCAAATAATAAAGCCAATGGAATATCAATCGGCGTATTATCAAATTCACCATCGCCGAGAATTAATTGCGGATCAGCCGTTACTTCTCCGACCACGGCATAAATGCAACGTTCACGTTCTGCTATTTTTTTAAATAATTCAAATTGATCAAATTCAATGGCGAGTACGTAACGCTCCTGAGCTTCGTTACACCAAATCGCTAAGGGTGACATACCGGGTTCGGCATTTGGAATTGTGCGTAATTCAAATTTTCCACCGCGATCACTTTGTTCAATGATTTCAGGAATTGCGTTTGATAAACCACCGGCACCGACATCATGAATCGATAAAATCGGATTCTCAGTTCCCATTGCCCAACAACGATCAATCACTTCTTGAACGCGACGCTGCATTTCTGGATTGCTTCGCTGCACGGATGCAAAGTCTAATTCCGCATCCGACATTCCACTGGCAACCGATGACGCTGCGCCACCACCTAAACCAATTTTCATCGCCGGACCACCCAAGACAATCACCAAGGCTTCATCGGGCAAATCGTTTTTTAACACATGTTCTTCTTTAATATTACCTAAGCCGCCCGCAATCATGATCGGTTTATGATAACCCCGCCAATGATCGGCAACGGGCATTTCAAAGGTTCTAAAAAAACCGCATAAATTAGGACGACCAAATTCATTATTAAATGATGCGCCACCAATCGGTGCTTGCAACATAATATCTAACGCACTCGCGATCGTCTCCGGCTTGCCTAAGGTTTTTTCCCAGGACTGCGTGTAATTTGGGATCAATAAATTCGACGTCATATAACCAGCCAAACCTGCTTTGGGTTTGCCACCCCGACCGACTGCGCCTTCATCACGAATTTCACCTCCACTGCCCGTTGCCGCTCCTGGGAATGGCGCTATCGCTGTGGGGTGATTATGCGTTTCAACTTTCATTAAAATATGTTGTGATTCTTTTTGAAATTGATACGCGTTAGAGGTCGGTTCACAATAAAATCGATCGACAGAACCACCGCTGATCACCGCACCATTATCTTTATAGGCCGATAAAACATCATCTGGCATACACCGATGCGTGTTTTTAATCATTTGGAATAATGAATGCGGTTTTGCTTCATTATCAATTGTCCAATTAGCATTAAAAATTTTGTGGCGACAATGTTCGGAGTTCGCTTGCGCAAACATCATGAGTTCGACATCACTGGGATTGCGCCGCATATCGGTATAGCTGTCTGCTAAATACTGGATTTCATCGTCTGATAACGCTAAACCCAACTGGTCATTCGCACGGCTGATCGCGTCAATGCCCTGATTCAATACATCAATCACATCGAACGTTTGAGCTTGATGCTCTGCAAAAAGTTGCTCGCAGCTATCTATATCGTGCGTCGTCATTTCTGTCATACGATCATGCGCAGGCGCATCACCTTGATAGAAATGACCGCGTTCAATACGTTGGATTTTATACAAGCCACAATTATGCGCGATATCTGTCGCCTTAGAACTCCACGGTGAAATCGTCCCCACCCGCGGTACCACAACCGTATAATTATCTTCATCCGCTAAGCTCAAAAATTCATCAGCATTCAGCAATTGCTTTAATTGCGCATATTCTTGATCACTCAGGCTAGCACTCGTGCTTACCCAAAAGATTTGATTATCCGACCCTTGAAGTTTGAAAATACGATCCGGTGACATAGTAAGTAAGCCCCTGTGTTTTTAAGTGCGCAACCTTAATCATATACAGGCTTAGGGTCAATCCCCAGATTTCGTGATGGAATTAATGACTTCAAATTAATCACGAAATCCAAGGTTTCTTGATTTCGTGATGATAACAACCTATTATAACAATATTGAAAACTCAGCTATGAGGCAAAAATGGCAACCTTTCACGGTCGAAAAAAAGAACTAGCAATGCTTGGGCGATTTCTGAAGAAAAAATCTGCCAGTTTAATTGTTATTCGTGGCAGGCGCCGAATAGGTAAAAGTCGGCTTGCTCAAGAATATGGTCAGCAGTTTAAAACGTATATCTTTTCAGGACTACCGCCTGACGATGAACAAAAAATTACAGCTCAAATGCAGCGTGAAGAATTTGCACGGCAAATAAAACGTGAAACAGGTGTTGGTGGTTTAGCCTCTGATGACTGGGGTGATTTATTTTGGCATTTGGCCCAACACATCAACAAAAACAAATTTAAGGGAAAGGTACTCATTGTTCTTGATGAAATAAATTGGATGGGTTCGCTTGATCCTACATTCCTTAGCAAGTTAAAAACAGCATGGGATGATTATTTTAAAAAAAACCCTAAGCTTGTAATGATATTAAGCGGTTCAATGTCTGCCTGGATTGAACGAAATATATTAAGCAGCACAGGGTTTATGGGGCGCATTTCATTAGATTTAGTTTTAGATGAGCTGCCGCTTAATGTTTGTAATGAATTCTGGGGCAAGCACAGAGCTCGTATTTCAGCGTATGAGAAATTTAAAATATTATCTGTTACAGGTGGTGTCCCTCGCTATCTCGAAGAGATTGACCCACAGCTATCGGCTGAAGAAAATATTGGCATATTAGCCTTTCAGAAAGGTGAATTGCTTGTTGAAGAGTTCGACCGAATATTTACGGATTTATTTTCAAAACGTAATGAAAAATACAAAACAATCGTCAAAGGGCTTTTAAGTGGTCGGCAAGATTTAAATGGAATTTGCCAACAGCTTGGTGTCAAAAAAGGTGGGGAAGTCAGTGGATATTTAGATGATTTGGTTGAAACAGGTTTTGTTTCACGAGATTACACATGGAAAATAAAAGGAAACCTAACATCTTCTCTAAGTAGGTATAGACTAAAGGATAACTATTTAAGATTCTATTTAAAATACATCGAACCCAATAAAAATAAAATAATGGATGAAGGCTCGATCAAGCCACCTGCTTGGTATACCATCATGGGCCTACAATTTGAAAACCTGGTGATCAATAATCGTAAATTAATCTATCAGGCTTTAGGCCTTGATCCGAGTGAAGTTATTATAGCCAATCCTTATTTTCAACGTAAAACAGCAGAACATTCTGCTTGTCAGATTGATTTTCTAATCCAAACTAAATTTGACACGCTTATACTCTGTGAAATTAAATTTTCACGAGAAAAAGTTGGTTCTTCTATCATAAAAGAAATGGACGATAAGATACGGAAATTAAGGCCCCCACGGAATTTTTCGACACGCCCTGTCTTAATTCATGTCAATGGTGTTACCGATTCAGTGATAGAGAGTGATTACTTTTTTGCAATTATCGACTTCAGTGATTTTCTTCAGCACACATAAGCAGAGTCCACATGTCCCATCGGCGAAGTAGATACTCACTTTCAGCAAACAAATCCTACAATGTAACGAGGCTATCGAGCATCTCTTCAGAGTACATCGATTTTTTAATGCCATTGGCTGATACGATGGCCAAGAAAAGCTGTTTTTTTGTTTTCGTTTTGGACTTAAATACATCCATTTTCATTTGTAGATTTTTGGCTATCTGTTTATCGATATAGAGTGGATCCTGCGTGTGCTTAATTTCGATGATAGTAATAGCATCATCATTTCTGTCAAAGAGTAAATCAATTTGCACACCATCCTCATTAGATCCCTTCGAAGATATAAATCGCCATGTATGTGGTATGGCTGTTGGATTAAGCTGGAGCGCTGTACTTATTTGACTGATATGTTTGTAGCAAATCGTTTCAAAAGCCAGTCCCGACCAACTATACCAGGCAGGTGATTTCATCAATTGCTCCCAATACCCCTTACGCATTCCTTGCGCTAACAATGAGTTTTTAATGGGTTCGATCCAGTGAAAATAAAATAAAGAGTATTCGTCGATGACCTTATAATAAATTCCAGATTCTTTTTTGTATGGAATAAAACTCATAATAAAACCGTTTTTTTCAAGCTCATTTAAACGAGAAAGCCCCGACTCACCTTTTGGTAATGATTTAACAGTATTAAACAGAGCCTCTTGGCTCATACCATAATGGTGCTTTGCAATGGTTCGCACAATCTCAACATAAACAGGGTTTTCGCCAAACAATGCCGCATAGAGTTTATCAAATTCTTCCATCAAAAAACTTCTACGCCGAAACGCTAATTGTTCAATAACTTGTGTAGAAGAGAGTCCCTTTTCAACCTGATTTAGATAAAATGCAACGCCACCTGTTGCCATGTAAATATTCAATATATGCTGATTGTTAAGTTTAATCCCGCGAAGATTTAGAAAACGTTTGGTCTCTCGTAAATTAAAAGGTTCCAAATAAATTTCTCGTGTTACACGATTATGTAACCCGCCTTTATTATGAATAATTTTCTTAATGATCCAACTCGTTGCGGAACCACAAATTATTAACTTAATACGCTTATCACCAGACCAGTGTTCATTCCAAAAATAACTTAACATTTGCAACAATCTGGAATTTTTTGTAACCATCCACGGAAATTCATCAAAAAATAAAATAATTTTTTTGTTCTTATCTACAGAGTCGATGGCTTTTGTCAATTGACGAAGAGCCGAGCGCCAATTTTTTCCTGGCGATAAAGCTGCGCCCTTATAAAAAGCATTTGCCAATTGGTCTGTAAAGTTTTTGATTTGCTCAGTCATGGGAGCATCCTGCGTTCCCGTCACTTTGAAAAACACAGCATTTTTTTTGCTAAAAAATTCTTTAATAAGATAGGTTTTACCCACTCGACGCCGCCCACAGACTGCCAGGAATTCGGGCTTATTTGACTGATAGGACTGCTCAAGAAGGAGAGATTCTGCCTCGCGACATTGAATGGTGGTGGACATAAAATCCTCAGTAAAATGTGTTTTGTTCTGTCTGGAAGAATAGTCCAGACAGAACAAAAAAGCAAATGCACACAAAAAACGTTCTGTCTGGAGCGTTCTTCCAGACAGAACATAATTACCTTAAACTACCCTAACATACCTTCACGCACAGCTTTTTCAATGTCTGCTACTTCATCATCATGAAGTTCACTAAAATAGGTACGTCGCATTTTTTGACCTAAATTCCCATTATTTTGAGCGATGCAGCGAATCGCCCGATCAATTTTTTGATCGGGCATATCGATGATTGCTTGGATGGCTAATTTTGTTTTGTCATATTTCACAATAAATTCAAGTTCATCCCGAAAGTCTTCATTGATAGTTGATTCGATACATGAAAACAGATATTCAGCATACAAAGTAAAGTCAATATATTGATAATGTATTTTTGTATCTTGGGCAACAGATAATTCGCCCGAATCATTCAAATCATATTCAGTTATGTTTTTTAACAATGGCTTTGAGAATGATTCTAAAATCGCATCATATTGCCTAATGTTTTTAAGCATAACGGCTGATACAGGAAAAATGAGATTATCAGGTGTGAAGCCTGATTTTGCTAACACATAATGAATAATAAACCGATGGATCCGCCCATTACCATCTTCAAATGGATGCATGAATACAAATCCAAACGACAG
>DAOUQR010000129.1 GCA_030625525.1 Pseudomonadota bacterium
CGAGCTAATTTACCATGGCCAATTTCGCGTCGCTTTGGACTCATCATCATGCCGGTTTCACCCACGCAATAAGGAGGGAAATTGTAATGCAACATGAATCTATCACGTCGCTCACCCATAATTGCATCAATGATTTGTGCATCACGATCACTACCTAATGTCAGTGCGCCAATCGCTTGCGTTTCACCACGTGTAAACACAGCAGAACCGTGGGCCCGAGGTAAAAGACCGGCTTCTATGCTAATAGGTCTAACGGTACGTGTGTCGCGTCCATCGATACGAGCATTTCCAGCTAAAATACGATCACGAACAATAGTTTTAGCTAATTTGTCGAATAAGCCAACCACTTCAGCTTGAGTTGGCTCTTCAGATTCTTCACTACAAAATTTTTCTATTACGCTTTCTTTGACAACCGCAACAGCGTCATAACGCTCTTGCTTTTCACGAATTTGATACGCTTGCGTCAAGTTTTCTTTCGCAAAACTACGAATATCAACAGCCAAGCCTTCATTGATTTCAGCCGCTTGCCAATCCCAACGAGGCTTGCCAGCCTCTTCCGCTAACTCACGGATACCGCGAATAACGGTTTGCATCATTTCGTGACCAAATAAAACAGCGCCTAACATGGTGCGTTCTGGTAATTGATTCGCTTCAGATTCAACCATAAGAATAGCATCTTCAGAACCAGCGACAACTAAATCTAAATCAGACTCTTCTAATTCAGTCCGACTTGGGTTCAATAAATAAATACCGTCTTTATAACCAACTCGACAAGCACCGATAGGGCCCGCCCAAGGAATACCGGATAATGCTAACGCAGCAGAAGCACCGACCAAAGCTAAAATATCAGGGCTAACGTCTGGGTTTAATGACATAGTTGTAGCAACAACTTGTACTTCGTTTTTAAAGCCTGCTGGGAACAAAGGTCTAATCGGTCTATCAATTAAGCGTGAAGTTAAAGTTTCATGCTCATTAGGACGACCTTCACGCTTCAAAAAGCCGCCGGGGATTTTCCCTGCAGCATAGGTTTTTTCAATGTAATTACAGGTTAATGGAAACCAACCACGATCTTGCGTAATTTGTTTTTTACCTACTACGGTCACCAATACTTTCGTATCATTCATGCTAACCATCACAGCAGCATCCGCTTGACGAGCAATCACGCCCGTTTCTAATGTTAATGTGTGATCACCAAATGGAATTTCTTTAATATATTTCGGCACTTTATTTATCCTCTAAGAAATAACAAAAAGGGCGCAAGCACTGCACCCTAAGATTAAAAATCAATTGTATTGAAAGTATCGATGCGTTGCTTAGATAGAATCACGCAAACCTAACTCTTTAATTAAAATTTGGTAACGCGGTGTCTCGGTACGCTTCAAATACTTCAATAATTTACGGCGTTGGCTCACCATTTTTTGTAAACCATAACGTGTATGTTTATCTTTTTTATTCGCTTTTAAGTGTTCGGTCAAATGACGAATACGTTTAGTCAACAGTGCGATTTGCACTTCAGAACTACCCGTGTCACGGTCGTTTAACTTAAACTTAGTAATAATCTCTGCTTTTATAGCACTAGCAAGCGGCATCTCATTGCACTCCTGAACTCTTAATGTGTTTAAAATTTGTGTTGGAAATTATACGCAGTTTAAACAGACAACTCAAGTACTAATTAAGCGCTTGGGTGCCAATCTATCTTCATCCAATATTTCACCGATACCAATGAAGGTACCATTAACGGTTAACCGCACTAATTCTGATGGCGGTAAACCCGCTAAGCTTATGATTTGCCCATGCTTTATCTGAAAAGCATGTTCTTCAGTTAGACAAATCTCTGGCCAATCTTGTAAGGCCGCGTCGAGCGGAAGCAAAAAATTTAATAAGGATTGCTCTTGCTCTTTCGCTTGTTTTAAAACATCAAGGGTTATCATTTGATCTTGTTTAAACGGCCCTAAATTTAATCGTCTCAATGCAGTGACATGCGCACCACAATCCAATGCCTGCCCGATGTCGTCCACTAAAGTTCGAATATACGTCCCTTTGGAACAGCTGACCCGCAATGTAAATTCAGTGTCTTGAATACTGATGCATTTCAACGATGATATTGTGATCTCACGTGGTTTACGTTCAATTTCGATCCCTTGGCGCGCGAGTTTATAAAGCGGCTGCCCCTTATGTTTTAAGGCTGAAAACATGGGTGGAATTTGTTGAGTCACCCCACGAAATCGATCAAAGGTCGCTTCAAATGTCGCCTGACTAATCTCACCCACTGGGCGCGTCGCGATAATTTCACCTTCAGCATCCGCGGTGTTGGTACGAATGCCCAATTTGGCTGTGACCAAATATTCTTTATCTGCATTTAACAAAAATTGTGAAAACTTAGTCGCTTCACCAAAACAAATCGGCAATAGACCGCTGGCTAAGGGATCAAGCGCCCCCGTATGCCCTGCTTTACGCGCTTGAAATAAGCCTTTAACTTTTTGTAATACACCATTCGAGCTCAGACCCAAAGGTTTATCGAGCAACAGAATGCCATGAATGGATTGTTTATTCGGATGTATCATCTTTAGGGGCTACTTCGTTAATCAAATTAGATAATCGATCAGCGTATTCAATCGATGTATCATAAACAAACTGTAATTCCGGTGTTTTACGGAGTTTAACGCGACGGCCCAACTCCTTTCGTAAATACCCTGCTGCATGCCTTAAAATATCTAAAGCCACATCACGTTGTTTATCGTCACCCAAGACGGTGATATAAATTTTTGCGTAAGAAAAATCAGATGTCACTTTAACGGTAGAAATCGTCACAAAACTTGGCATGCGCGGATCTTTAACATCATGCTGAATGAGTGTCGCAACAATGCGCTGAATTTGATCGGCAACCCGTTCAGTTCGACTAAAATCTTTAGGCATGTCTGACTACTTAACCTCTCGTTCGACTTGAATCGTTTCAAATACTTCGATTGAATCACCCGGTTTGATGTCATTATAATTTTTCACACCAACACCACATTCAATACCTTGTTTGACTTCGGTAACATCATCTTTAAAGCGACGCAATGATTCTAATGCGCCTTCATAAATAACAATATTATCACGCAATACTCGAATAGGATTATTACGTTTAATCATGCCCTCAAGCACCATACAGCCCGCAATCGCGCCAAGCTTCGGCGAACGGAAAACATCACGCACTTCAGCGACACCAATAATTTGTTCTTTAAATTCAGGGGCCAACATACCGCTCATGGCTTTTTTCACATCATCAACAACGTTGTAGATAATGCTGTAGTAGTTTAATTGTGTGCCTTCATTATCCGCAAGCTTACGAGCTGCGGCGTCTGCACGGACATTAAAACCGATAATAATAGCGTTTGAAGCCAGAGCTAAATTGACATCGGATTCGTTAATGCCACCCACAGCACTTGAGACAACATTTACTTTAACTTCATCTGTGGATAGTTTTGTTAATGCATCACTTAAGGCTTCAGCGGAACCTTGCACGTCGGTCTTCAATAAAATATTTAGGGTGCTAACATCTTGATCTTTTAAGGTATCGAAAATACCTTCCAATGATGATTTTTGTTGTCTCGCTAATTTAATATCACGGAATTTACCTTGACGGAATAAAGCAATTTGACGTGCTTTTTTCTCATCTTTAACAACAACCGCTTCATCACCAGCACGCGGCACACCCGATAAACCGAGCACTTCGACTGGAATCGATGGCCCTGCAGACTCAAGCTGGACGCCAGACTCGTTATTAACCGCCCGAACACGCCCAAATTCCAAGCCCGCCAATAAAATATCACCTCGTTTGAGTGAACCCGATTGAATTAATACCGTCGCTATAGGTCCACGCCCTTTATCTAAACGAGATTCGATCACCGCGCCTTTGGCAAAGCCGGCGCTCACAGCTGTCAGCTCTAAAACTTCAGCTTGCAATAAAATTGCTTCGAGTAAATTATCAATACCTTCACCACTTTTTGCAGAGATATTAACGAACATAACATCACCACCCCATTCTTCTGGGATGATTTCATGATTGGTAAGTTCGGTTTTAACTTTATCCGGATCAACACCCTCTTTATCAATTTTATTCACAGCGACAATAATCGGCACTTCAGCTGACTTGGCATGTTTAATCGCTTCAATTGTTTGGGGTTTAACACCATCATCAGCCGCAACAATTAAAATAACAATATCAGTTACCTTGGCACCGCGTGCTCGCATGGCGGTAAACGCCGCGTGTCCTGGGGTATCAAGAAAAGTAATACTACCGCGCTCAGTTTGAACATTGTAAGCACCAATATGCTGGGTAATGCCGCCAGCTTCGCCCGATGCCACTTTAGTACGACGAATGTAATCGAGTAATGATGTCTTACCATGATCAACATGGCCCATGATCGTGACAACCGGTGCGCGCGTTTCTGCGTCACCTGTTTGAACTAACTGTTCAACCAATTCGTCTTCAAGAGCATCTTCTTTAATAAGGACGACTTTATGGCCCATTT
>DAOUQR010000005.1 GCA_030625525.1 Pseudomonadota bacterium
CTAGATTCGGTAGTTAAAGAGAGATTTAATTTTTTCGTGTATAATGTACGTATCATTTAACTAGAAATAAATTTATGCCTCAACTTTGCCTTAGAAATATAACTTATGGTCATCGTGAGCCGCCGTTAGTGGAAGCGGGTAATGCGATCATTGAGCAAGGTGATCGTGTCGCTGTGATTGGCCGTAATGGTGCTGGTAAATCTACATTGTTGCGTTTGCTGATGGATAGCTCCGATCTCGATGGTGGTGCTATCGAAAAATCACCGGATTGCCGCGTTGCGATGCTCGAACAAAGCATTCCCAATGATATAAATGATTCGGTGTACGACGTGATCGCCTCTGGGCTTTCTAACGATCATTATGAAGATTGGGATATTCAATATCGCGTCGAAGCGATGCTTTCAAAAATGGACTTAGACGGCGAGATTAATTTTTCAAGCTTATCCGGTGGATTAAAACGTCGAGTGTTGTTGTCAAAATGTATTGTCAGCGACCCTGACGTATTATTACTTGATGAGCCGACCAATCACCTAGACATCGACGCCATTTTGCAGCTTGAAAAGTTTTTACAAAGCTATACAAAAACAATTATTTTTATCACTCATGATCGCGCTCTCATGCAAAGTCTTGCGACAAAAATTATTAATATCGATAATGGACGATTAATTAGTTGGACCGGTCGTTATCACGATTTTTTGCGTCACAAAGAATCATTACTGGCCGCAGAAGAAAAAGCCAATGCATTATTTGATAAGCGATTATCACAAGAAGAAGTGTGGATCCGCCAAGGAATAAAAGCACGCCGTACTCGCAATGAAGGTCGAGTCAGAGCGCTGGAAAAAATGCGCGATGAACATCGTTCAAGACGCAAACGCCAGGGCACGGTACAATTTTCTGAGCAGACAATGCAATCTTCGGGCAAACAAGTGTTTGAGATCGACAACGTCAGTTTTTGTTATCATGACAGGGCCATCATCAAATCGTTTACCACTATTTGTAAACGGGGCGATAAAATTGGGATCATCGGTGCCAATGGTTCTGGAAAATCAACTTTAGTTAATTTGATATTAGGCAATCTCCAGCCGACGAGCGGAACTATCAAGCAGGGTAGCAAGTTAGAAGTTGCCTATTTTGATCAGCAACAACAAGTATTAGAACCTGAAAAAACACTCATCGAAAATGTAGCCGGCGGTAGCGATACCGTAACAATCGGCGATCAAAGCAAACATATCATTAGTTATTTACAAGATTTTCTTTTTAGCCCTGAAGCCGCTCGAAAGCCTGTGAAAAATTTATCCGGTGGTGAGCGCAACCGCGCATTACTCGCCAAACTATTTTTAAAACCCTGCAATGTATTAGTTTTAGATGAACCGACCAATGACTTGGACATCGAAACGCTTGAGTTGCTTGAAGAAAAATTAAGTGAATACCAAGGAACATTATTGTTGATCAGCCATGATCGACAATTTTTAAATAACTTAGTTACCAGCACCTTTGTTTTACCGGGCGATGGTAGCGTGCAGGAGTATAGCGGTGGTTATGATGATTACATCAGCCAGCGTCCAAATCCCCAAAAAAAAGTTAGCATAAAAGAGACACCCAAACAAAAACCTGAGCCGATCATTTTAGATAAGTCAGATAAAAAAGAACTCGCAAAACTGTGCAAACAAATTGAAAAACTCGAACAGCAACAAAAAAAACTACACGCCAAAATGGGCGAATCTGAATTCTATCAACAATCAGATGAAAGCATCACTGAGACACAAAACAAAGCGGCTAAAATTGCGAGTGAATTAGAAGAGGCTTATGCCCATTGGGAAAAACTAGAATCGTAGCTTGTGGAGCTACCGAAGCGATACTTTTCTAAGGTATGACAAATCTAAATGCTCTCAGAGATTTGTCAATTTATAGCGTCGTCATAGGTAAATAAAGCTGAGTTTGAGTATTGGGAAAAACTAAATTTCTAAGTTAACCACGCTTACCATAAGTTTCCTTAACAAAGAATGCTGCGACAATCGCGACAACAAAGCTGATAGGTAGCATCAAAAATGCATGGTAATAATCAGCGAGTGAATACGTTGCAACGCCGTGTACCACTTTGCCTGTCCAGTTGAGCTGTAACAGATAACCAAACAACGGTTGATAAATCATTAAGCCGCCTTGTGTGAATATCGATACCACGCTTACGGCTGTTGCAGTGAGCATAATCGGATTGCTTTCAGTGACAGTGGGATATGAAAGTACTTGAGTACTTGTGACAAGTCCCAGCAAGAAAAATAAACTAATCAATTCATAATAACCAAAATGAATTTTAGAAATAATTAACAATATTAACGCCAGAGAAAGAACCGCACCCACAAGCATCGGCATTTTGCGACGTGAAATTCTATCTGAAAACCAACCAATCAACGGGCTACCAATTACTGTGCCTGCGAAAATCGCGCTACTGATAATGGATGCTTGGCTTCTTGATAAGTGATCCGCTTGCATTAAAAATATGCTGCCATAGAGTCCGGCAAGTACGCCAACAGGAATATTTAATACGGAGGTATAAAGCGCGCATAACCAATTTTGTTTTTTAAAATAAGAGAGTGAACAACTTTTCCAAAAACCGATATTATTGAGTTGTTCACGTTCCTCACGTAAACGGACTTCATTGCCGGGTGGATAATCTTTCACAAAAAGAGAAATAACTATTAAAAAGAAGATGCCGAGCGTAGCATCAAACACAACAGCTTGACGCCAAGTAATATGATTGAGCAAGACGGTTAGCGGGTATTGTGCGGTCACACCACCGAGCATTGCCATGGTGACAATGAGGCCGATCACAAATGCCATACGTTTTGCCGGAAACCAACGTGACGCTAATCTTGCGCAGCTAATAAAACAAAATGCACTACCAATACCGGCTGCAAATCTACATCCCATCGCAACCCAATAATTATGTGTGTGCGCAAATAAGAACGTGCCCAACACACAAATGCTGAGTGAGACTAAAATTATTTTTTTCGTCGACATGCGGTCTAACAACATGCCCGCAGGAAATAAGAAAATAACATTCGCCAAAAAATAAACGCTAGATAACGTACCCAGTTGCTCCGCATTGATATGAAAAGACTGCATTAGGTTTGAGCTAATGGAGTTAAACATAAAACTTTGAATGAATTCATAAAAGAAAAACAAAGCCGCACTAAAACACACTAACCAAGGTGTCATTGCACCCACGGCAAAGCGGGGTGCTGGATTCATCATTGACGCAGAGTGTGTTTGGCTCATGAATTAAACTTCCTGATTATCATCGTTGATGAGTGGTTGGCAATGGGTTTCTTTACTTAACAACACGGCTGCTAAAGCAATGATGAAAGCGATTGGGAACATCGCCATCGCAATTTGAAAATTACTGGGTGTGTAGACTGCAATGTGATTCACAATTTTGCCAGACCATTCTAAATCGAGTAACCAGCCATAGAGTGGTTGTGCGAGCGCTGCTGCACCCATAATAATCACTGAGGCAACTGCCATTGCTGTTGCGGTGAGTGAGGGTGGATTGCTTTCTGCAATCATTGGGTAACTTACCACTTGGGTGCTGGTCACAAATCCTAATGCGAAAAATAAGACAACTAAAATTTTGAAGCTAGGATCAGGAATGAGCATAATCGCCATAATAGTTATGAACGACAGTATCGCACCAGCAATCATTGGGGTGCGCCGTGCGCCGAAATTATCCGAGAACCAACCGGCCACAGGGCAACCAAACATAGCGCCGACAAAAATCATAGAGGTGAGTAAGGTTGCTTGCTTCATGCTGTAGTGATGGACATTACTTAAATATAAGCCACCCCATAGCGCGTCTAATACCATGATAGGTAAATTTAAGAAGCTGGTATAGAGCCCGCAATACCAGTTTTGAGGGTTGCTCGCCGCAAGACGGAGTGTTTCCCAGAAATGTTGCTTACCAGCGGTTTGGCGCTCTGCCTCTCGTTGTTGTTTTTCTTCAGCTGGAAAATCTTCAACGAACAACCAAATGATAAATAAGATGCCAGCACCCAATATCGCACTAAACATCACGGCTTCTCGCCAGCCATAAATTTGAGTTAGATCTGCCATTGGTGTTTGCGACATCATGCCACCGAGAAACGCTATCGTGATCACTAAACCAATGACCAGCGCTTGGTGTTTCGGTGGAAACCAACGTGTTGCCAACATCACACAACTTAAAAAGCAAAAAGCATTACCGACACCGGTGATAAAATGGAATGTCGCGGCTAACCATAATGAGTGGGTTAAACCAAAGCCTAAGGTGGAGATCACGCTCACCAACATCGACAGTAAAATAACATTGCGTGTTGAAAATCGGTCGAGTAAGAGACCCGCAGGTAATAGAAACAGTGTATCAGCAATGAGAAAGGTTGTAGAAAGCCAACCGAGTTGCTGGGCATTTAATGAAAATTCACGCATGAGATCCGGTGAAATCGCATTGAACAAATTCATTTGAATGAATTCATAGAAGAAGAAAAGGGCGCCAGAAAAAACCACTAATGCGGGCTTTATATACTGCTGCCAGCTAGTATCACGCGTAAAAATACGGGCTTCCATTATGCTCGTCGCTCCCAACGGTCTAAAAGTGCGCCGATTATACCAAAAAAATGAACGATTGTGGAAAAATTTTGCTGAAATGGGTATATAATCGCTTCCACCATTTAAACACTCATGAGATTCAACATATGCACACAGAAAATTTTTACTATCAAGATGGTGATACCCAATGTCATGGC
The DNA here is from genome assembly GCA_030625525.1 of Pseudomonadota bacterium. Classification (GTDB taxonomy): domain Bacteria; phylum Pseudomonadota; class Gammaproteobacteria; order DAOUQR01; family DAOUQR01; genus DAOUQR01. The sequence continues at coordinate 4,776 of DAOUQR010000005.1, forward strand.
TTTATTGCTTACGATGATAATTATGGTCATGCGATGCCAGCGGTTTTGGTTGCCCATGATTGGTCGGGTTGTAATGAGTTTGCGCGTGAAAAGGCTCGGCAACTAGCGGGTTTAGGTTACGTAGGTATTGCCATTGATATGTATGGCGAGGGGCGTACGGGCGAAACAAATGATGAAAAGTCAGCATTAATGGCGCCACTGGCTGGGGACCGTCAGTTGTTGAGGCAGCGGATTTTAGCCGCATTTCATGCCGTTGCTGAACATGACAGCGTTGATCAAAATCGGATAGCTGCGATTGGATTTTGTTTTGGTGGTTTATGCGCACTTGATTTAGCGCGAAGTGGTGTTGATGTGAGCGGGGTTGTGAGTTTCCACGGATTATTCACCGCGCCAGAAGGTGTTAGTCAAGAGCCTATCAAAGCCAAGGTGTTAGCATTGCATGGTTACGATGACCCGATGGTGTCAACTGAACAAATGTTAGCGTTTACCGAAGAAATGACGCAAGCAGGTGTTGATTGGCAATTGCATGCGTACGGAAAGGTCATGCATGCCTTCACTAATCCACAGGCTAACGACCCAGCTTTCGGAACGGTCTATAACGAAGTCGCAGCAAAGCGGTCCTGGCAAGCCGCGAAAAACTTTTTTGCAGAGTTGTTTGAATCACAACCGCGCATGCAGGGTGCAAAGCACCCGGAGTAAGCGGAAGCACTCGAAAAAAAACAAGTCAGCATAACCTCGGCAAAATATCACACAAAGCTTTCTAAGCCGCTTTTTTCTGCTGCCCACTGTGACCACTTTTAAAATGACGGCGACAGGTTGAAATATAACTTTCATTTCCACCAATCTGAATCTGTTCGCCATCCAGCATTTTATTACCCTCACCATCGATACGCATATTATGCGTCGCTTTACGGCCGCAGTGACAGATGGTTTTGACTTCAATCAACTCTTCAGCCCATGCCAATAAATATTGACTGCCTTCAAACAATTCACCCTGAAAATCAGATCGCAAGCCATAAGCCAATACAGGAACATGCAGTTTGTCAGCAATTTCAGTGAGCTGATGCACTTGTCCTTTCGTTAAAAACTGTGCCTCATCAATCAACACGCAAGCCAGGTGGCCATTCGAGGTAGCTAAAGCACCATTCACCGCATCATAAAAATTAAACTCGCGATTAAATACGGTTGCGTCTTGATCTAAGCCAATTCGCGAATGAATTTTTCCATGTTCAAAGCGATCATCAATCGAGGGGGTGTAGAGCAAAGTGTCCATCCCGCGTTCACGATAGTTGTGACTCGATTGTAGTAAGTTAGTGCTTTTGCCCGCGTTCATTGCAGAGTAGTAGAAGAATAATTTGGCCATGGTGATTATTAATTTTATGAGTTTCAAGTGCCGGTGAGTTTAACGAGCTTGGTAGGCGACTGCAATGGGTTTGCGTTAGATCTTAGGTTGGTGATTAGCCCTGGAGGGAGATCATTTGTATTGATGATACTTTTTCTTCTAATGACTCCATTTCTCTGATTTCAGAATAGCTTGATCCCCAGAGTGTTCTAGCGACAGCATATTTTTTATCTGTAAATGACATATTGTCTGGTTTTCGTTGCAGAATAGATAAAACAGCAGACATTTCGACACAGACAGAAGATATGAAGTTAATCAGCGGGTGGTTTTCAAGGAAGGTTCCTTCAAACGTGGTTTTTAATTCGGAAAAACCTTCTTTAAATTGTTTTGCTTTTTCTTCAGGCGTACTTTTTGGTTCTTCGTTGAAGTGGGTATGTAATTGTAATTGTCTAAGGTGATCAGCAATATCGGAAAATGTCTGGCATTTTTTCTCATCATCCACAGCATCGAGATTTTCTATATCATCCTTTATATGTGGCAAGAGGTCTGAATCAACAATACTGTCTTCAAGTGTTTGAATGAGCGTGTCGAGAGGCGCTGTCAGTTGTTGCAACTGAGCTTTAAGTTTTTCTGAATGAAGGGTGTTTAGTCTTAAGTATAATATTGACTGTGGGGTTGCTAATATATGTTGCAGCATGGATGACGTGACGAAATCTTTTGTAAGTAAGTTGAAAATATGCTTAATATTCTCGCGTGTAACAGCTTCGCCTAGAGACTCTATGTTGAATTGGCTAGCGACAAATTTTTCTTGCATCTCTACTGCTGAATCCGCATTAAAATCTAGATCATACTTGGGGTTTATGCAAATCCCGAGGCACACTAATATAAAATCATGGGGGTTTTTAGTTGATAAATAATTTTTTAGTAGTGTCGAGTAGCCGCCCTTTTCGTGAATTAAACCGTTAAAGGCAGTCTTAGTACCTTCATTTAAGCGGCTCAACCATGTATATGTGTCTACGTGGTCCTCTTTAGTCAAGCAATTGGGTAGACACTGTTGGGATAATTCATTTGAAATAGCTGTTAATGCCTCAGACTGAGGTACAACGGATTTGAGCATTTCAAAGAAGCAATTTTTTTTATCAGTAAATAAATTATCTTGGTTGTTAATAAGAAAATCGACCAATTCGGTGAACAATATGGGCTTCTCAGCAAAAAATGTTTGCAGCCAATTTTTTGAATCTTTTTCGTAATAGGCAATGAGAATCTCGGCTGTTGAAGTTAGAGGGTCTGGGGAATCCGTTGCACAGACAGACTCATTAAATTCTTTTTTCAATTGTTCTGTTTGTTTGGTTAGAGCGATCTCTGGCAAGATTGAATTAATTTTTGTGGCCGTGTTCGGGTATTCTGTTTGAATATATTCGATGAGAATTGTTAGATCGTCATATGAGTTTAGAAGCAAGTCATAGCTAGCCTGATCTTCTTCTTTCAGTTTTTCAAGCCAGCCGTCGGAATTTTCTTTTTTCCAAGCCGCTAAAGTCTGCAGCGCATAAAACGCGGATGCAACACCCCGTGAGTCATCGCTCAACGTAACTAGATCAGCACTTAGGACTCGCCTAAGCGCTTGGAATGAATTTGAGTTGTATTCACTATACATAATTGAAACCACATCTGAGAAATAGCCTAATTGCTTAATCTATATTAGACTCCTGAATTATTAACGAAATATTAAGAAAGAGCAAAATAATGCCAATTGCTGCATCAGAATTGATTTTAACGTCAAAAAACCGTATTTATCACGTTAATTTGCGCCCAGAAGAGTTAGCGCAAACCGTTATTACGGTGGGTGATCCTGATCGTGTGCCCTTGGTGAGTCGTTATTTTGATGAGATTGAATTTAAAATCGCGCACCGTGAATTGATAACACATACGGGTTATTTGAATGGTAAACGCCTAAGTGTGATATCAACGGGCATGGGTACGCCGAATATCGATATCGTGATCAATGAATTAGATGCCTTGGTGAATATTGATTTTGAAACGCGTGAAGTGAAGTCGAAACCTGTTTCCTTAGATATTATTCGATTAGGCACGGCAGGTGGCTTGCAAGCGGATGTGCCGTTGGGTGCTTTGGCGATCACGGATTGTGCGATTGGTTTTGATAACCTGATGTGCTTTTATAAACAAAATATCACGACAGAAGAGCAGGCGATCCGAAGTGAATTGATTAATCATTTTAATCCGAGCTTACCTTGTGATCCATATGTTGTGTCGAGTGAAAAGTCTTTAGTGAATGATTTGCAGTTGGATGGCGTGCATGGGATGACGGCAACGTGTCCTGGTTTTTATGGTCCACAAAATCGAGTGCTTCGTGGCTCGGTTGTGTTGGAAAATTTTCTCGATCAACTTTCACAATTTCGTTACCAACAAATGCCTGTTGTGAATTTTGAAATGGAAACGTCTGCGATTTATGGGATGGCTAAATTGCTAGGCCATCGTGCTTGTTCAGTGAGTGCGGTGATAGCGAATCGGCAAACCGGTGAATTTGATCCAAACATGTCAGAGAATGTCGATCGCATGATCCAAACTGTATTGGAAAAAATTACGGCGCTTAAGTCTTAGAGTCGCAAGCCAGCAAGTTATCTAGCAGTGAACTCGCGCCAAGACGAAAATATTGTGGCGAAGTCCAATACCGTCCCATTACTTTTTGTGCGAGAAAAATATATTTTGCAGCGTCTTCTTGCGTTCGCACACCACCGGAAACTTTTAAACCCACACACGGGTAATCACGAATCGTTAACAGCATCGTCGCAACAGCGTCTAAGGTCGCACCGTTTTCAATCTTGCCGGTGGACGTTTTTAAAAAATCAGTGCCGGCGTCAATCGCAATGCGGCACGCTTCTTCGATATGTTCTTGAGTCTTCAGTGCACCGGTTTCTAAAATAACCTTGAGGGTGCGATCGCCGCAGGCTTTTTTACACGCTTCTAAAAAACTGAGCACGGGAAGATATTCGCCTGCGAGAATACGGTGGTAGGGGAGCACGACATCAATTTCATCTGCGCCGCTTATAATTGCTTGTTCAATGGCTTGAACCACTTCAACGACATCAGCTTTACCGTCAGGAAAATTAACCACGGTTGCGATGTTAATTTTTTTATTGGGCTTATGCGTTTTTACCGTTTGAATAAATTCAGGATAAACACAAATGGCAGCGACATAGCCTTTAGGAGTTTGCGCTTTTTGACAGAGATCAATAATGGCTTGTTCGTCGTTATCTTTTTCCAAACGCGTGAGATCAATTAATGGGATAATGATATCCGCGGGATAGTAATCCAATTTTACGTTTTGAACTTGTTCGACTAAACGCTTGGCGTAATTCATGGTAATTTCCCAACAAAATTTTGGAACAGTTGCGACATTTTTATTTCAGCTTGTTTGGCGACGGCGACGACATTGTTATGATCATGACTTTCATTGCTTAACCCTGTGGCTAAGTTAGTAACGGTTGAGACCACCACCACACGCATACCACAATGATTCGCGACAATCACTTCAGGCACGGTTGACATGCCAACCAGATCAGCGCCTAAGATTTTAAACGCACGAATTTCCGCCGCGGTTTCGTAACAAGGGCCTAATACCGAAAGATACACGCCATTATGTAGCTTGATGTTACCTTCATCAGCCGCTTGATGAAGTAGCACGCGAAGCTCTAAATCATAGGCATTATCAAGTGGCAAAAAACGAGGACCAAATTCATCATCATTCGGGCCCACTAGTGGATCACTCGGCTGAAAATTAATATGATCCGTCACACAAACTAACTCACCCGGCCCCACATCCATATGCATCGAGCCAGAAGCATTGGTTGCAATAAAAACCTCACACCCTAATAATTTTAGCGTACGCACAGAGGTTTTAACGGGGGTGTAGTCTAATGATTGTGATTCATAGGTATGTGAACGGCCTTTTAAACAAGCAATCTGCTTACCATTAAGTTCGCCTAAAATCAGCTGACCAGCATGACCTTTAACGCTGGGTATCGGAAAACCCGGTAAATCTTCAAAATGAATAACATGGCTATTTTTTAAATGCGAAGCAAAATCACCTAAGCCAGATCCTAATACAATACCGATGCGCGGTTTAAAATCAGGAAATTTTTCTTGGATAACCGCAGCAGCTTGAGCAGGAAGTGACGTCATTTTAAATTCTCCGAACCAAATGAATGAGGAAGTAACTCGTCGATAGTGTGACTCTGTTGAATACCGTTTTTATTACAGCAATGAATGTGTGTTTGTGCATCAGAAAATTCGCGAATCATCTGGCGGCAAGCGCCACAAGGGTAGACGGTCTCATCACCACTGGACGTGATCACAATATCGCGAATATGCGTATCACCCGCCGCAATCATCTGCGCAATGGCACTGCGCTCAGCACAAATAGTAAGAGAGTAAGAGGCATTTTCTACATTGCAACCATTATAATAGTCACCCTTATCCGTACGAATACAAGCACCGACGTTAAATCGAGAGTAGGGTGAATAAGCATTTTCCATCACACTCGTCGCAAGATCGAGCATATCGCTGAGCACATCAGACATTAAACTATCCTTAATTTTCAAGACGACAAATATATCATCGCCCAGAGTGTGGGGTCAATCACCGACTGATTTCGAATTCTTCAATTATTTCAAGCAGTTGTTTCAGCAATCAGTCGGTGTCGGTCTCTGACTAAAATATTGGAGGCTGACATAGACCCATCTCACTGTCTATTCGATAAACTCGAGTTCTGTTTCAGGAGTCGGCTCAAAGTAGATATCCACCTCAGCATTCTTGACCCGCTCAACTGACCCAGGTTGCCATTTTGGTGAACGGTCTTTATCGATGATCTGAGCGCGAATGCCTTCGTATAAATCATGCCCTTGAATAAAATGAGACACCAAACGGTAATCCATTTTTAAGCACTCTCCCAGATCCATTCGTTCGGCATAGCGAATTTGTTTGAGCGTCGCGACAAGGCTGGTGGGGGATTTCGCTTGCAAAGTTTGCAGCGTTTGTTGCGCCCATTCACTGGGATCATCTACTAAGCTACCCATAATGCTTACCATGGAGTTAAATGCAAAATGTTGGTCAATTTGCGCTTTAAATTCAGCAATGGATGCGTCGTTACACGGGATTTGGAATTCTGCAAACAAAGCGTTTAAATTGGTGGCATTCGGCAAAGCTTCTAAAATCTGCGACCAGTCAGCACTGTTGATATGGTATTCAATCAAACCACAATACTGACAATCCATTGCATTCAAGCGTCCGCCAGTGAGCGCCAAGTACGTGCCAATCTCATCTGGGCAATGCGAGAGTAGAGAGGTACTGCCAATATCGGGGAAAAATCCAATTCCCGTTTCTGGCATGGCAAAGACTAAGTTCTCAGTGCCAATGGGGAATGAACCTAACAATGAAATACCGACACCACCACCCATGGTAAGGCCATTCAAAAAACTAACGTACGGTTTAGGGTAAGTTCCAATCAATTGATTTAAACGATACTCGTGCCAAAAATAGTGAGCCGTTCGTTTTTCTGGATCTTGTCCCATTTGATAGAGTGAGCGAATATCGCCACCGGCGCAAAAAGCGCGCCCATCATCCGCTTGAATAACGACTATTTTAATATGATCAGCGTCGCGCCATTTAATCAAATGTTCAGTCATGCTCTCTAACATGTTAAGGCTCAGTGCATTTAAAGCTTGGGGACGGGTGAGGGTGATCAGGCCTAAGCCGTTGCGTTCTTCAAATTGAATGTCGTTACTCATGTTTATTTGCCTTTAAAGTGAGCGGAGCGTTTTTGTAAGAAAGCGTTAACGCCTTCGTTTTTATCTTCGGTACCACAGGTCATGGCGAAATGGCTGGCTTCTAATTCCAGCGCGTCATTCAGCGGTAAATCAAATCCTTGGTTAATGACGGTGAGGAGACTGCGAATGGCTAAAGGCGCCATCGTGATTATGTTGTTGAGTATCGTGTGTGCATCGTCAATGAGTTGATCGGGTGCCGCAATTGATGTGACCAATCCCCAAGACTCAGCGAGTTTGGCATCAATGAAGCGTCCACTCAGACACAAATCCAACGCCCGACCTTTACCAACCAATCGTGCTAAGCGCTGAGTCCCACCGTATCCAGGAATAACCCCTAGTTTAACTTCAGGTTGACCAAACTGTGCTTTTTCCGATGCAATGCGCAAACTTGCTGAGAGGGCTAATTCACAACCACCACCAAAAGCAAAACCATTCACCGCAGCCAAAGAGGGTTTGGCAAGATTTTCAAGTGTTGAAAACACGGCTTGCCCTTGCTTCGCAAATTCATATCCACTCATTGGATTAGCTTCAGCCAGCCGATTGATATCGGCCCCCGCACAAAAGGCTTTACCTTTCCCAGTAATTAAAATCGCTTTAGTCTGCGGATCGCGCCCTGCCTCTGTAAAGACCTCATCCAATTCACCCAACATCGTGTCATTTAAAGCATTCAATTTATCGGCTCGATCCAAAGTAACTTGCAAAACCCCACTGTTATTCAAAGCAGTAATAATCGTTTTCATACCCACCTCCAAAAAAACCAAAATAAAAAACACCCAAACCCAACGTAATTTAGTTGAGAGCGCCGGTTGTTGGCTCCTCTATCCAAAAGCGTCGTCGGCCAAGGACGGCCGACGCCGAGCCCACACGGACGCCCAGACCATACCGAAGTCCAGAATGGCTGGCAAGATGAATCCTATGCCTTAATATTTCGTTAAGTTTTCAAGCGTAGAATAATTAATAAGTGTTAAAAATGGAGATGAAGTAATGTCACCAGTCAAACAAACAGTATCAATGACGTTCTTTGGAGCGCAGCGAAAAGATGTTCAAAAAGCGGTGAAAAGCGAATCTAATAATCAAGCGAGTTTGAAAAGTCGAACGCCCGCTGAAAAAATATCAGATAAGCAATTCAATAAAAAAATGCATGAACTTATCGCAGATAATGTATTAGGTCTTTTTTCAGATAATAATCCCACCAACGTCAAATAAAAGCCTAGCGCAACCCAGTATCATCACCTATACTTAAAATAAGTAAATGAAAGGGTTTAGCTAGGCAGATATGGCAACGTTTCCATCCAGTGCACATTGGCGAGATTCATCACGACAAGCGCGATTTTTTATTGTCGATGCGCGTGCTGCGTTTCCGCTATTTTTGTTTTTAATGCATTTACGCTGGTGGACCTTAGCTGTTGCGATCATAGCGATTTGTTTTTTTTCATTGTTAGAACGGTATGGTTTTACGGTGCCTGTTTTTTTGCGGTGGCTTCGTAGTTTTTTTGCCGGCCCTAGACGTTCAGCTTCGCCATGGTGGAAACAATAAATGGTGGATCTCGTTAAAAAAATGGGCC
>DAOUQR010000258.1 GCA_030625525.1 Pseudomonadota bacterium
AAGAAACTATCTGTGATTGCTATAATACTCAGGTCAAATGCACGCCTGAACGCGCACTGCGAATTGCTGCGAAACTGGGTAACGCTCACATTCTAATTGCTTTAATTAAAGCCGGCGTTGATTTAAATGCTCAAGGCGAACTCTCGGGTAAAACAGCTTTGCATCAAGCCGTTGAAGCGCAAGAAGAAGAGTCTGTTAAAATTTTGCTTCAAGCAGGGGCATCTACTGATATTCGTGATTTCTCTAAAGAGAAGGCTGAGCAAGGCAAAACAGCTGAAGAATATGCAAAAAAATTCCCAGCAATGCTCCAGCTCTTTAAACCCGAGGATGTTGATAGTCTAAAAACTACGATTCCTCCTATTAAGTATTAAAAGAACGCATGATAAAGTACAATCACATTAAACCAAAACCATCTGCTCGAACGGCTGAAGCTGATGCCTGGAATGCTGTTAAAAATGGTGATATTAATGCTTTGACGAAGGCGCTTCCCAAGCTTTCTAACATCAGTTTTACAGATAAAGATGGGCGGAATTTATTAGCATTATGTTTATCCGAATTAAATTATAATGTCGCTATTGCCCAACTGCTTATTGATTGTACTATCGATCAAGATCGTGTTTGTGATTTTGGTGATGCTATGTACCCTGGTTCGGATATTGGTTTTTTAAATGCACCGTTAATCTTTCAAGCTTATGCAAATCAAGCTGTTCTTACAAAGCCGGACTATCAAGTTTTTTATGCATTACTTGACAACCCCTATATAGATTTAAACCGTAGATTCTCTGATACAGATATCAATCCAAACGAGATGATAAAACCAATAATTTTAGAATATCACAGCCAGTGTTATCAGTTGGAGAACGCCACCTTATTACATTTTTTAATTGCCTATGGTGAAATTGAGTTGGCTAAAGCGCTATTAACAACAAAAAGTGTTGATGTAAATCCAAAAGCCACTCTGTATGAAAATAAACATATGATGAATGATGACAGTTATTATGCCTACGAAAAACCAGAAAAAGGTATGCTAGGCAGAATAGTTGATGTGCACGGTGGCAAAGACATTCGTATTATTGATTCTGTGACGCCACTGCACATTGCTTGTCTACGCGGTGATTTAACGGCGGTAACCTTACTAAAAGCTTATAATGTTGATTTCAGCATCAAAGATAGTTTGGGCCAATTAGCGGCTAGTTATGCAGAGGATGCCACGGGTGATTTAGGGTTGAAATATCCGAAACTGGAGGCTCGATACATAGATGGAAAATTATCGAAAAAACGTTATAAGCGAAGAGTTATTTTTGGGGAAGCAGACTTTTCTTATACAAGCGCACTTTTTCGCAAGCACGGTAAAAAATCAGGCTTTACTTCTAAGCTTATACCTACGGAATATTGTAGTGAAAAGGCGGTCAAAAATAAATATCCCGAGTTTCATATAAAACGAAAACGCTTGAGTCAGAATAATCTTACACTCTTATTTAATGTCGATGCCACCATCTTTTCAAAGCATCCAACATTATCTAAACATCAACGATATAAAGTTATTCAATTCAATTGTCCACATGACGGTCCAAACTATGCCGCGCAAACTATTCCTATCATGCTAAGAAAGTTTTTTGCTGAAGCTGCAAAAAAACAGTTGGTCGGTGATCGAGTTCAAATGGCTTTGCCTGATCCAGATAGCCGAAGGATGAGGGGATGGTACCATGGGTATGTTTATCATCTTGCAGAAGTAAGCGCAGAATCGGGTTATAAAATAATCTTTAAAAATCCATTTCATGAACGGCGTTTTCCTGGTTATAAACATAAGATGACAAAGCAAAATCGTTCTGCACCAGGTGCCAAAAAGTTAAGTGAATTTGTACTAATAAAAACTGAGCTCAGCAAACAAGACATTCTTGATTCCTATACATTGCGAACTGAGACAATAAAAGGCGTGCATTGTATTTGGTGGGATAATGTTCCAGTAGCGAAACCAAATGATGATACTTTTGATTCTTATACGGATTCGAATTTCTCGAGTATTTCAGATATCAGCTACGGTCAAAATTAAATATTCCCCCTCAAATGATGCCGACTACCTCTCACTTATTTATAATAAAGTGTCAGGTTTTTATCCAACATGCATGCCAGACACGGCATGTTTAACAGCATAATGGGGTCAGGTCTTCAGTGCGCCACGAAGCGCCTAGTACTTCGTGGCGCACTGAAGACTTGACTCCATTACCCGTTGACAGTCGGATTCATTGCAATAGTGCTGGTTTGGATTTCGTTTGATATAAAAAGTACAGCGACAGTTTCGGCAGCGTCGACGGTTCTCTGACATTAGCCACTCCATGGGCAGTGATGAGATACCTTTAAGTATGATGGAATGAAATTAGGGAATGATTAAATAATGACTGGGTCAGTTTTAATGAGTAGATCCGGGGCAGTTTGGATTAGCGCTAAAGCTTCAGCTGCAATGGGTATAGCAGTGTAATTTATATTTCGCACAGGATACGTCACAACATGAGTATTGTGACATTTCAAGTCAGAATGCTGACTGCTTTTTATGACTTCAAATATACAAATGCAGGTTTCAAGTCTGATAGTCGCATGCTATAATTTGACTTGAAACATGCAAGTATTACTTTTGGAGTCAGAAATGCCTTTTGTCGGTCGCAAAAGAGAACTTAATATATTAAATAATTTTGCTCAACGCACAACTGCAGGCCTCATAGTCGTCTGCGGTAGAC
>DAOUQR010000173.1 GCA_030625525.1 Pseudomonadota bacterium
ATATTTTATTTTCACAGGCTGAAATGAATCGTAACCTTCGCCCGAATCCTTACTTAGCCGATACGGTAAAACATTTATTTGCGATCGCAGAAGGTGCGGTCCCTGGTTTTCAAGTCGCTTCTGGGAATGATTTAGCACCGATTGATACGCTACAAGAAATCTTTATATCCAGTTATCGTTTAAAACGCTACGCCCCATTATTTATGCAGCTCACAAAATTCTCATGGGCAGAGGCAAGTGATCCGGTTTATTATTCATTACAATTACCGACAACAATGGAATTTTCTCCACGTTCACGTCGCATCAGCTCGGCCATGGATGAGCTACGTGAAATTCGACATATTTTAGAAGCCGTCTTAACGGAAATTTTAGAGGGACACTTACCCGTCAAAGATATGCCCATTTATGAATTAGCACAACAAGTTGACTTTGGTTTTGGCCACACAGATTTAGATCGATACGCCGAAGTGAGTTTAAGCAGCGATTTAATTTTAAGAGACAAATTAGTTCAACGACAGTTGGAACAATATTCTGATCGCGACTTCCCTGAGAGCAGCCGTTTTTTTCGAGGCTGTGTACAGATCAGTAGTTTGGTTTAAGCACAAGGAGATGAATCGGAGTTCAGAGCACCGGTACGCAACTATTGTCTAAATAGAGGTTTTTAATATCATTTAGATTTAGCTGTGGCGATGCCTCGTTCGATCATAAACTCGACATCTGAATTAGCATTAATATATACAAAAGTCATTTCGGGATGTTTTGTGGCATACACCCTGAAAATTTCATCTACAAAGCCTTGACCAACCATTTTTACAGTTTGGAAATCTAGGGTTACATGCTTGAATTTGTCGAGACCCCGTAGAATTCGTTTTGCCTGCGATCTCGAAATTAATTTTTCATTAGCTAAGCGAGATAACTCAACCAATATTTCAGTGCGTTCAAATCCATAATCTTCAGGTTCCTGATAGCGTTGAAATAAGGTAGTGAGATCATTTTTTGAGTCAGTATGTATTTTTAAAATGACCTCTGAACCAGAAGTCGATTTTTTTTCAGAAAAAATACTCCAATCATTTTCTAGATTGTTTTTATAAAAATGGGTCTGGTTAGCCATAATTTCAAAAACATCACAGGCTCTAGCACTAAAAAACAAGCCCTCGCCACTGTGATTGATAGGGTCTGTTGTCATTTTTCCCTTATTGAGTTGCAAAATGCTTTCACGTATATCATCAAGATGAAAATAATCGTATAGATTTTTAAAAATACCTATGCCGTTATCCGCTATTATTATTTTAATATAGTTATTTTCAAGTTTGATGCTGACGGTTAACGATGTGCCGTGTGAATGATCGATGGCATTATTGATTAACTCAGTCATAACGTACGCACAAATATCGTAAATGTTTTCTGGTAATGGTTTTAAAATCTTATCAAAGTCATGAATAAAAATTTTGTCTTCACTTAAGTCTGGCGTGATTTTATATTTCATTTCTCGATCAAATGTATCCACCAAATAGTATTTCATGTCTCGGGTTGTTCCCGAATTAATAATTTTTTGTTGTTTGAGTAGAGTGGATAAGTGACGATGTATAGTCGTTCGCGTGACATTAAAGTGGCTGCTAGCAATTGCTACAATATCAGCTGGGTGTTTTGGGATTTTTTTAAGTAAGAAGGTCTTAATGGCTTCGGGTCGGTTCATTTTGTAACTAGTCTAAAAGTTATTTATAACTAATTATAACTAATGGATCTGGTTTTTACAACGTTTTCTTTAAATAAATGCCTGCGGCATAAATCTCGCATCTTCAGGTGCAATGGGTATATAGTGGAATGCAATACATTTATACTGGGAAAATAATGTATCGCATTACAGCCTGGTGTGATCTTGATATGATTGGTGCAATATCAGGGGGAAGGCAAGTACCACCTTGTAACTTCAGGTATTTAGCCGAGATTTAATTAATCAAAGATCGTCAGCACGCTCAAGGTGTTTGTTGTAATAACTGCAAAATCGATCGATTAGAATCTCGCAGGTGAACAACCATTTTTTCCATTAATTCAAACAAAATTTTATAACCATGCTCCGGATGGTTTTGCATAAATTCCAATAAACCTGCACGACTCAGCTCAATGATTTCTGATTCAGTGGTCGTATAAACCGTTGCAGATGTGGGACTGCTATCAAACAAACAAAATTCACCAAAGGTATCGCCAACAAGCAAATCAGCGAGCTCAGGTTTGCCAGTTGGCATTGTACTCATCTGCGCGCGCGTTGTTACTTTGACACCGCCGCTCACAACAACATAGATAGACTGATTAAATTCATTCTCAGCAATCAGAATGGTGTTGCCGGGATATTTTTGGCGCTCAACAACGACGTTGTCTTGAAATTCTTTATTCTCATTTGCGAGTTCCATAAGTATGTTTTGCATCACTAGCTCCAGAACTTGTTATTATATTTAGAGTATAGTCGCAATTAGACGCTTTTTCTTTATTTGCTCTGATAATACCGAAGCCGATTCGCATTCGTGACGACGGAGAGTGATGACAATGCCATAGCGCCACCCGCTATCATTGGATTTAATAATAAATGAAAAAACGGATATAAAACTCCAGCTGCAATCGGAATCCCGATTAAATTATAAATAAACGCACCCAATAAATTTTGTTTGATATTTCGCATCGTTGCTTTTGAAATTAAAATGGTATCCGCGACGACGTCTAATGAATCACGTAGAAGTGCGACATCGGCTGTTTCGAGAGCAACATCGGTTCCGCCTCCCATTGCAAAACCAACATTAGCTTGTGCGAGTGCAGGGGCGTCATTAATTCCATCACCGACCATGCCGACTTTATGATGTTGCTTTTGTAAATCAATGACAGTTTGAAGTTTTTGATGCGGTAATACTTCGGCGTACACTTGTGTAATTCCTACTTCTTTGGCGATGCACTCAGCTGTAGCCCAACTATCGCCTGTTAGCATCACGCAATTTAAACCTAAACTTTTTAAGCGATTAACACTGGCACTAGCATCTTTACGTAAAGGATCTGCGATAGTGATCACGCCAACCGCTTTCTTATCTTGCGCAAGATAGAGAATCGTTTGAGCTTTATCGATATAGTCTAAGCTTTGTGCTGGAAATTGTTCGAGATCGACATGATTTTTTTTCATAAAACTTAGGTTGCCTAAGATCAGCCAATTTCCATTGAGTTTAGCTCGAACACCGTGTCCCTGAATGGCTTGAAACATCGTCATCGTTTGTATTTCAATACTTGCCTGTTTTGCTTTTTCGAGAATAGCGTGAGCAATGGGGTGTTCAGAATATTTTTCTAAACTGGCAGCGTAGCTTAAACAATCGCTTTCGGTAAAATTATCCGTCGGATGAATGGCAACAACGCTGGGCTTGCCTTTGGTAAGCGTGCCGGTTTTATCGATCACAAGCGTCGTTAACTGACTCGCTATTTGCAGAGCATCACCATTGCGAATAAGTCCACCGGTTTCAGCGGCTTTACCCATGCCGATCATAATTGAAATCGGTGTCGCAAGACCCAATGCACAGGGACAGGCAATAATTAAAACCGACAAAGCGGTCACTAGCATATAAACCATTTTAGGTTCTGGGCCGACCAATCCCCAAATACATAAAGTGAATAGCGCAATTAACATAACGAGCGGAACAAAATAGGCGGATATCTTATCGGCCATTCGTCCAATTGGTGGCTTTGTGTTTTGTGCCTGTTTAACCAGGTTAATGATATTTGCTAGCGCGGTATCATCCCCTATTTTTTGCGCTTTAAAAATAAAACTACCGGTTGTGTTAATGGTCCCGGCGTTGATA
>DAOUQR010000214.1 GCA_030625525.1 Pseudomonadota bacterium
CTGTTTGGCCAAGGGCAGTCGTTTTCAGTCTGAAACTGACACTGAGGTCATTCTTGAATCATACCGACATTGGGGTATAGACGTATTCAAACAATTCAGCGGGATGTGGGCGCTTGCTCTGTATGATTTAAAAATGAATCAGCTCATCTTAGTCCGTGATCCTTTTGCGATAAAACCACTCTATTATGGCTATGCAAATGGTGATTTATACTTCGCATCTGAAATAAAAGCATTGCGCGCGGTAGCGAACTCGTTCAATCAAGTTGATGAAATTACCGTATCGATGTTTGAAACTCAAGGTGTACTTGAGCGAGGTGATTGGACTTTTTTTAAGAATATTAAGCGCTTTCCTCATGCTCATTACAGTATTATCAACCTAAATAAACCACAGCCCTCAACGCTTAGTTTTCAACGGTATTGGTCCCCGCCTGAGGTGAACCCAACAATAAAAATGGAAGACGCTGCAAATGAACTGCAACGTTTAATAAAACAAAGCATTAAACTCCATATGCGCAGTGATGTACCCATTGGGGCGTGCTTAAGTGGCGGCATCGATTCCTCGACTATCGTTAGTTTGGCAAGTCAAAAAACAGACCATCAATTTACGACGTTCACTACACACTATCCGTCCTATCCACACCTTGACGAAACAGATTACGCTAAATTAGTCGTCAACCAAACACAAGCAAAAGCCCATTTCGTTGAACCCTCTTATCAAGACTTCATCAATGGCCTTGGATCTTTGTTATATCACCAGGACGAACCTTTTGGATCCACCAGTATTTTTGCGCAATATGCCATTTTCAAACATATCGCTCAAACTGATATCAAAGTGGTTCTTGATGGGCAAGGGCCTGATGAAATGTTAGCTGGCTACCATAGTTTTTTCTCAGGCTATTTACATTCATTGTGGAAGCAGCACCGTTATCTCACAACATTGATCGAGGGCTGTTATTTATTGAAAAAGACCCATTTTAGCTATGACTATAAGACCATGGTCAGCGCTCTCATCAAACGGATCCGACGCACGTCAGCAGCACCAAGCGCTGTGAGTGATGAAGTTCATTGTCGCATGCAGCAATTAACCTCACCGACAAACTTCACCGAGCAATTAACGTCCATGGTGATTGATGCAAACCTGCCCCAATTGCTACGTTACGAAGATCGCAACAGCATGGCTTTTTCTATCGAATCACGGGTCCCCTTTATTGAAACGAATATTATTAACTTTTGTTTGAGCTTGCCAGCAAACTTACGTATTCACCGCGGCTTTACCAAGGCGGTACTACGAGAAGCGATCCAAGGCATTATTCCAGAAGAAATTCGTTTACGAACAGATAAACTAGGATTTCCAGCCCCCGAGTTAGAATGGTTACGACGTGCATTCAACATTGATGTCAAAATGGCAGGCAGTAACGCTTGGCGTCGCCAAATTACACAGATGTGGCGTCAAATGCTTATCGGTAATTCCCGCTAAACGTTCAGCGAAAGCTCGATTTTTGACAGAAAAGTTCTGAATATTTTTGGATACAGGAAATTTAAACGCTAGAAAAAGGGCACTTTTTGCTAGATTCTTTGCTTCTTAAGCCCTATAATCAGCGGTCATTTTATATAGCAAGAAATTAGGAGAAATCATGAATGTATTAATTACTGGCGGTGCCGGATTTGTCGGCTCGCACATTGCAGACCAACTCTTAGCCCGTGGCGATAACGTCTTAGTCATCGATAATTATGCTACCGGCCGTCGTGATAACTTAACCGAACACGCTAACCTCACCATCATCGAAGGCACCATTGCTGATGCTGACCTGGTTAATCAACAGTTCGAACAGTTCAAACCTGAAATCGTGATCCATGCTGCTGCTTCATATCAAGATCCTGATAATTGGGCTGAAGATAGTCGCACCAATGTCTTAGGGACTGCAAATGTTGTCCAAGCTGCACAACGTGCTAATGTTAAACGTGTTATCTATTTCCAAACCGCATTATGCTATGGCTTAAAACCCCTAGAACAACCCATCACATTGAATCACCCAATCTTACCTGATGGCAGTAGTTATGCGATCAGTAAAACTGCCGCTGAACAATATATTCGTTTGAGTGGCTTAGATTTTATTAGCTTCCGTTTAGCAAATGCTTATGGACCTCGAAACATCAGTGGCCCATTACCAACTTTCTTCCAACGTTTAACCAATGACAAACCTTGTTTTGTTATGGATACACGTCGTGACTTTATCTATATTGACGACTTAGTTGCTGTGGTAATTAAAGCCGTGGACGGTGCAGGTCAACGTGGCGAATACCATATTTCATCTGGTGGCGATTACTCAATCAAGGAATTGTTTGATGCGACTTTGGCGGCTTTAAATATCACTTTAGAGAATGATGTTGAAGTACGACCTCGCAATGAAGATGATGCATTTACAATTTTGTTAGATCCAAGTGCGACTGAAAAAGACTTTGACTGGAAAGTTGAAACCAAACTTGAAGATGGGGTTGCACGTGCGATTCAATATTATAAAGACTTTGGCATAACTCAAACATTCACTCACCTACGTATGCCTACCGACAAAAAATCTGAAGAGGCCGCTTAAATCAATACGTGGTCTTTAGCTAACCTCTTAAATCCCCGCATTCGCGGGGATTTCTTAGTACAAACAAGGTAAATAATCATGAATGATTTTGAAAACAGTAAAATTCTCGTTGTCGGTGGCGCAGGCTTTGTGGGAAGTAATCTCGTCAAAAAACTATTAGCCCACCCAGTAAAGCAAGTGATCATTGTTGATAACTTATTATCCGCAGAAAAAGAAAATATTCCAAATGATGAGCGTGTTAGCTTTATCCACGCATCGATCAATGATGATGACGTCTTAGCAAAACTACAAGATGATATTGATTACATTTTTCATCTAGCCACCTATCATGGCAATATTAACTCGCTATACTCTCCACTTGAAGACCACGAAAATAATACCCTAACAACTTTAAAATTATTTGATCGCATCAAGTATTTTAAAAACATTAAAAAAATCGTTTACTCATCAGCGGGCTGCGTCGTTGCCGAGAAAACATTTGATACAGCTGATGCAACGACAGAAGAATCGCTGCCATCATTGTTTTTAGACTCTCCCTACCAAATTTCAAAAATCGTTGGTGAATTTTATGCAAATTTTTATTATAGCTTTCATCAATTACCTGTCGTTAAAGCACGTTTTCAAAATGTGTATGGCCCAGGTGAAG
>DAOUQR010000241.1 GCA_030625525.1 Pseudomonadota bacterium
CGAGCGAAATGTGACGATCGATGATGTGTTAAATATTATTTATAAAATTAAACAGCGAACTGATATACCGGTTGTTTTATTTAGTTACTATAATCCTATTTTACAATGTGCAGAATTTTTTGATAAAGCAAAACTTGCTTCTGTCGATGGCGTTTTAATTGTTGATTTGCCTTTGGAAGAATCAAGTGATTTTTTAAAAGCAGCAAATAAAACCGGCTTAAAGACCATTGGATTAGTATCGCCCTCTTCTTCTGAAGATCGCATCTCAGACATTGATAATAAACATTCCGGGTTTTTATATTACGTCTGTCGAAATGCCATTACCGGTGTGTCAGGCGCACTACCCGAGGGTTACACAGAAAAAATGTGCTCGATTAAAAAATCTGCGGGTTTACCTGTTGTTGCCGGCTTCGGAATTTCAAACAAAGCAGTTGCCGAGCAAGCTATTAAACATGCCGATGGATTTGTTGTCGGCTCTTGCTTTGTTAACGCCATCACACAAGGCGCGAGCTTAGATAAATTAACCCAGCTCGCACGTTCTATTGATCCACGATAAGGAATTAACATGATTTTATTACTCAAACGCCAATGTCAATTACAACAAATTCAAGCCTTGGTTTCTCGCTTAGAATTCATGGGATTTACAACCGCGATCATCGAGCAAGGCAGTCATCCAGCCATTGCAATTTTAAGTGGACTTGAAGGTGATGTGATGACGGAACACTTTATCGAGTTTCCTGAGGTCGAAAAAGTATTACCCTTTACCAACAAATATAAATTAGTTGGTCGTGATGTTAAAAATACAAAAACCGTTATTAATATAAAGGGTGTTGAAATTGGGGGTAAAGACTTGGCCATCATGGCGGGTCCCTGTGCGATTGAATCCGAACAACAAATCGACTCAATTGCTGAGGCGGTTAAAGCAAAGGGTGCAAATATATTACGCGGCGGCGCATTTAAACCTCGAACTTCGCCCTATGATTTTCAAGGGTTAGGCGAATCGGGTTTACGTTTTTTACAAGAGGCAGCCCAGCGTCATGGCCTACTTTGCGTATCTGAAGTGATGGACGTAAACGATGTTGCTTGCGCCGAAAAGTATGTTGATATTTTACAAATTGGTTCACGTAACATGCATAATTTTGCATTATTAAAAGCGGTAGGAAGAAGCAAGCGCCCTGTTTTACTTAAACGAGGCTTGTGCGCTACTTATCACGAATTTTTATTGGCGGCTGAATATATTATGAGTGAAGGCAATCCCAATGTGATTTTTTGTGAACGCGGGATCAGAACATTTGAAACCTATACACGAAACACGCTGGATTTAGCGGCCGTTCCAGTTATTCAAGCGCTGTCGCATCTTCCTATTATTGTTGATCCAAGTCACGGAACAGGAATTCGTCATTTGGTTGCACCGATGGCTACTGCGGCGATTGCGCTTAAGGCGGACGGTCTAATGGTTGAAGTACATACCGATCCAGACAAATCACTGTCAGATGCAAAACAAACCATCAGCCCCGCTATGTTTGGAGAGTTGATGCAGACAGTGAACGCTATTCACGCCGTTTGCGGGTCAGCGCAATGCGCTGTAGAATAGCTGGCTCGTTTGTGGTCTCGTTGTATATGAAGCATGTTTGAAGCGTTTGTTAAAAGTATTGGTTGGAAAAAGCCGAATAAATCCAGTGATGAAACACATTTTCAAGGTGGGTTTGCTAAAGTTTGGCGAGGCGTCATACGTATTAACAAACTTATTAACAAGCAAACCTATTCTCTCAACATCGGTTTTGCGATTAAAAAAGATGCGGATTCCGCACCATTGCCGAATAAAATGATGTCGGATCAGCTCAATCAACTTAAGCATCCTTTGTTATTTACTCCCTTCCTCAATCATGAGCGTTTGTCACTGTCCCAATTTGCGAATAATGGAACAATGAAAGATTTATCCGCTGGACTAAACCATTTTGAGCGTATTGATAAACCACGTTGGAAACGTATTATTAAAACGTTGATGTATCAAGTGATCAATGCGTTTAAAGTTTTACACGATAAAGGCATCGCACACGGCGACCCAAAACTTGCAAATATTGTGCTTCATGGCAATAAGATTGGCCTGATTGATTTTAGTTTTGCGAAGCCTATCAAAGCGAATAAGTTTAAAGAAGGGACCTGGGATCATCTGCCTCCTGAATATTATTTTGAAGATGAAGAAAACCTAACGGCGCAAGGCTGTGATGTATGGGCTATTGGTCGGCTTTTTTGTGAATTATTGGAGCCCAAGGCATTTGTTGGTTCGAACACTTCTTTTTCCGACATACGCGTTGATCCACAGAACAAAGGTAATGATGACCTATTCGATGCCTATTATGATTATTATGACTGTGATGATGAATCATCGGAAAATAACGAAACTTTTTTTAAATGCGCCACTTCAGATTCCGTTGACTCAAAGCCACACTATACCCATAGTTTCATTGATGAAACCTATTTTGATCCGGCATTTAATCGTTATGAAGAATTTTTCACTCTCATTGAATGTTTGCTCGAGCCAGATCCTAACAAAAGATTAGAGAATTGGGCGACGATTTTGGAAAACCCTCTATTTGATGAATTGAAATCCACACCAGCCCATGAATCAGACATTCCATTTTTAGATCTTAAGTTACCGACCAAAAACACTGAAGATAAAATTAAGTATATTGACAGTAAAATGTGCGATCTAAAAAACACTTCGAACAGCTCATATTCTGTTAATGAAAAGGCAGCTATTAAGCTGAAAATTAAAACCCTCAAAGTAATCAAAAAAAATATTCTGCTACAATCATTAAAAACACCAGGTGTGGCCAATGAAAGTTCTTTTAAAAATATTCAAGAACTCTGCAATAAATCATCTGAAACAGCACCACAAATTGATTCAAAAGAGTTTGATAAA
>DAOUQR010000033.1 GCA_030625525.1 Pseudomonadota bacterium
AACACCCGCAAACGCACCGGTAAATTTAACTGCATAATCAGTTTAGCTAAACCGATCACGAGTGCAGCTCCACCCATATCTTTTTTCATTTGTCGCATGTGTTGACTGGGCTTGAGATCATAACCACCCGTGTCAAAACACACACCTTTTCCAATTAAGGTTATTTTTTTATGACTGGGATCACCCCAGCGCAAATCAATTAATAAAGGGCATTTTCTTTTCCTCGGAGTTAACTCCGAAATTACGCCGTAAATTCGGAATACACTCCGAAGTCTAGTTGGCGAGTTTACATATGCCAACCCACCCCAGCAATTATAAATATGGATGGCGCATCTCGGTGAACGTTCATATTTGAGCCAGGGTTGGACGATTTTTTATTTAAAAAAGTGACACCGAGTGCCCCAAGGCTCTCACCATGATTTTCTAACCAACGTTTCGTTGCAGCATGTTCACTATCTTGTTTTTTGTGACCATCTTGCGGCGTAATAAATTCAGGCATCAGTGAAATGACATGAGACTTTCCGGGGGCAACGACGACCGGTGTGATAGCACTTTCGAGTTGATTATCTAGGATGCATTAACGCCTTGATTAGTTCGAAGGCAAATATTAATGAGCAAGCTATGAATCATTGCACAGCATTTCACGATACCTTTATCCAGTTCAATGCCAAATGCATTTTGTCTTTGCATGGCTATACGTAGATAAGCATAACGTAGATTTCTTTTTTATTAAGACCTTGTGAAATTTCAATAATGTTGCTGGCTTAATGGTAATGGCTATTTTTGATAATCGCTTTGGATTAAGCCAAGCAATTAAAAAACCGAAGAGTCATCGGTCGGAAACTTCTAACTTTGGTGAGCGTTAACGTAAAGTCATTATCATGGCAAACATTATAGCATCAAATTATGTCTTGCTGATTTTGTAGTGTATTGACTTCTCGAATCATTTGCGATTTCGAACACCACACCTACTCTTCTGCAATCATGTAACATATATTAAGAATATATACATATTACAATATCAGTAGTTTTTACGGTTTTTTTAAATTTAAGTTAGTGTTTTAATGGTGTCTGTAGTGAAACCTTAATTCCCTGAAGTAGAAATTATTGCGTAAGATTGCATGCAATACTAAAAGTATTTGGAGTTACCTTATGAAAGTATATACATCCATAGATATCATAACTTGTGAACCTAATTTTTTGACTGGGAAATGCAAGCGATATGATCAAGAAAAACTTAAAGAATTCATTGATAATGCAGTTCAGTCAAGCGGCTCACTCAAGCTGTTTCCAGAAAAAGAATCCTTCCTTGAATGGGTGAAGAAGCCTTCTAGTCACAGTTCATTTATTGACAAGTGTTTTCCTAAAAAGATGTCAGAGCGAGTGATTGTTAAGTTAGAACTTGAGATTGACTGTGATGATCTGAATAAATTGGAAGGAGATGATGTTAGTGAGTTTTCGAGGTTCATTGGACAATCTGGCGTGGTTTATTCATGTGTAAATCCACTCGAACTTAGTAATGAAACTGAAATAGAATGTGAGCATGTTGATTATAAAATTATAAGAGCTGAGTTCATCAACCACGGTAAGGAAACAGAAATCGATTATACACAGACTTATAAACCAACCATGTGTATTATAAACTAAACAGTAAAGAGGTGTATTATGCAAATATATGTAATTATTAGTGGTTTGACAACCTGTAAATCTTCAAAAAGTTTTTTGTTTGGGCCTCCTAACCACAATGAGGTAATACTGACTCAAAGTGACATCGAAAACTTATTTAATAAAAAAGTAATTGATAAGAATGTCCATGCATTTATGGAATACGAACATGCACATAAACATTGGTCACAGTTCAAAAGTCGATGCACTCCAGAAAAAATGCTGCCTGAAGAAGCAGGCATTTTACTTACGATAGACGTCGATGATGAAATTACGTTGCCAACAACTGAGCGGGAGTATAACGATGGAAAATTTCAAATGTATCAAATTGAACAATTGGATGGATTACATGTCCTTAAAGCAGAGTATAAGTACCATGGAAATGAAGACGGTAGGGAAATTGAATTTGAAGCCGCTGAAGCCACTACTAGGTGTATATTGCAATGAGATGTCATCTACATGACTTTCCCAGGATTTGAAGCTTTCAACTGATAATTTCAATTTTTTAGTCACTGAAACATTTAGAGTGAGGTCATCTAATTGATTGAGTAGAAAAGCTTGAACAATCAACTCGATAAAATGAGTTCTGTTGCCTAGAAGTAAATGCCTGGGAATAATAATTATCAGATTGCGCGGTAACGAGAGGGGTATTAGTAGATAGAAAGGGTATCTCGCGTCAAGTAACATTGCCGATTTAAGTGGAAGGGATTTGCTGCAGAGCTGGCAAAACTGCGAATTGATGAGGCTCAAAGATGGACGTTCGGTGCTAAATTGAGAATTGCTGAACCCACCCGAAATATTTTAATGACCTTCAATCTGCGTCTCGATAAATGTTAACAACGCTCTTAATCCCATCGCTTCGCCACCTTCCGGTCGTCCCGGGGATGATGAATTATTCCATGCCATCATGTCTAAGTGGATCCACGGAGTCTCGTTATTATTCAAAAACGACTGTAAAAATAGGGCTGCGGTGATTGCTCCGCCGTAGCTTGTCGTTGCGCTATTGGTTAAATTTGCAATCGGTGAGTCGATGAGTTTTTTATACGGTTGATGTAGGGGTAGTTGCCAGAGTGGGTCGTGTTGTTCTTTAGCAATTTTTAGTAACTGCTCGGCGGCCTTTTCGTTATTGCTGAATAAAACTGGGATTTCAGCACCTAATGCAACGCGCGCTGCGCCGGTTAATGTTGCGCAGTCAATGATTAAATCAGGTGATTCTTCGCAGGCATAGGTGATCGCATCGGCTAATATCACACGACCTTCCGCGTCGGTGTTTCCGACTTCTACGGTTAATCCTTTGCGGGTATTTAATACGTCACCTGGTTTGTATGCATTTCCTGAAATAACATTTTCTACCGCAGGAATTAACACCCGCAAACGCACCGGTAAATTTAACTGCATAATCAGTTTAGCTAAACCGATCACGAGTGCAGCTCCACCCATATCTTTTTTCATTTGTCGCATGTGTTGACTGGGTTTGAGATCATAACCGCCCGTGTCAAAACACACGCCTTTTCCAATTAAGGTTATTTTTTTGTGACTGGGATCACCCCAGCGCAAATCAATTAAGTGCGGTGCATTGTGACTGCCGCGACCCACAATATGTATCGCTGGAAAATTATGCGCGAGCAAATCATCACCGTTCACAACCGATATTTTTGCATCAAACGTTTTTGCTAATTCACCCACGGTTAAGGTTAATTCTTCAGGCCCCATATCTTCACAGGGCGTGTTAATTAAATCGCGCGTTAGAAAAATACTTTCAACCAATGCAGAGACTCGTGTCTCACGGATGGATTTAGGTAAACGCAAGCGATGTAACGATGCATTCGTAGGCTTATAACGCTGGAATTTATACTGCTGTAAGGCCCAAGCTATTGCTGCTTTTTCATGATCAATTGGCGCGTCGAAATAATAGAGGCCCTGGGGTAATTGCTTAGGCAGATTCGCGTACGACCAAAAATTTTGTTCCGGTTCGGGAATAAAAATAACCTTATCGATGTGACCTTCTTCACTCGGCAAACACACACTTTGATTATGGCTGTGCAAGGCTTGATTGCTATTCAGCCATGTCTGAATAAAAGGTGTTTGTTGCTTTAGCCACTCGTCTTTTTGTTCAAGTCCGAGCACTTGGATTGGGATCGCAATTTCATTCGATTGGTTTTCAAAATAATTAGTCATACGCTTTTAAGCTCCACTTATTGCACGAGCGCTTCGTGCGGCGGCACAAATTCATCATTTAGAGCATCAGCCACTGCGTGATGTGTGAAATGACCTTTGTGGACATTTAAGCCATTCAATAAATGTTCATCATCTAACAAGGCTACTTTGACACCTTTATTTGCGAGATCAACGATGAATGGCAATGTAGCGTTGTTTAACGCGAAGGTTGATGTACGTGGCACCGCGCCAGGCATATTCGCAACACAATAATGGACGACATCATCAACCACGTAGGTGGGTTCATCATGCGTTGTCGCATGCGCCGTTTCAATGCAGCCCCCTTGATCGATCGCGACATCGACGACCACCGATCCTGGTCGCATGTTTGTGATAATTTTACGGGTCACTAATTTAGGGGCTGCGCCTCCAGGGACCAAGACCGCACCAATAGCCAAATCCGCATCAATCACATACTGTTCGATTGATTCACGGGTAGAAAAAATTGTGTTGAGCTTTGCGCCAAATTCAAAATCTAATTCGCGTAATCGCTGTAATGATTTGTCGATGACGGTGACATTGGCTTCCAATCCCATTGCCATTCGGATCGCATTCGTACCGACGACACCACCACCGATCACCACGACATTGGCGGCCTTCACACCAGGGACACCACCGAGTAAGACGCCGCTACCGCCTTGAATTTTTTCCAAAGAATGGGCACCGGCTTGAATAGACATGCGTCCGGCCACTTGGCTCATTGGCATGAGTAAAGGCAAGGTGCCAATGGGGCTGGTTACAGTTTCATAAGCAATTGCTGTGCAGCCGGAGGCTTTTAATAAATGGGCTTGCTCTGGATCCGGGGCTAGGTGTAAGTAAGTGAATAAGGTTTGGCCGTCACGGAGTTTACGACACTCATCCTGTTGGGGTTCTTTGACTTTGATGATCATGTCAGATTCAGCAAAAATTTTATCCGCAGTCGACGAAATTTCTGCACCCGCTTCGCGGTATTGATCGTCGGTAATGTTAATGCCTAGACCAGCATTTGTTTCAACTAAAACGGTATGACCATAATGGATGAGTTCACGAACACTTGCTGGGACAAGTCCAACACGAAACTCTTGATTTTTAATTTCTTTAGGGACACCTATTCGCATATTTTATCTCCTTGTTTTAAACAGTTTAATTAACAAATTTATTCTTCTAATCCCATTAAGCTAAAGTTTTTCAACAAGCTGCGGCACAATTTCAAATAAATCACCGACGAGTCCGTAGGTCGCCATTTGAAAAATCGGTGCATCAGCATCTTTATTAATAGCCACAATAACTTTGCTGTCTTTAATGCCAGCAACATGTTGGATTGCGCCTGAAATACCAATCGCAAAATAAAGTTCCGGCGCAACAATTTTGCCGGTTTGGCCCACTTGATAATCGTTAGGAACGAAACCAGCATCGACAGCGGCGCGCGATGCGCCGACAGCCGCGTTGAGTTTATCGGCGAGTTGCTCAATTAACTCAAAATTTTCTTTGCTTTGCAAAGCTCGTCCACCAGAGACGACAACACGTGCTGAGGTCAAGTCTGGGCGTTCACCGTTACTGCTGACTAAGTCTAGAAATTCTGTTGTATGGTGAGTTGGTTCTGGAGCAGCATTCACAATCGGTGCAGAATGATCGATAGTTTCTACCGGGTCAAAAGCCGTAGTCCGCACCGTAATAATTTTAATGTCATCCAACGATTTAACCGTAGCAATCGCATTGCCTGCATAAATAGGTCGCTGGAATGTTTGTGGATCAAGCACCGCGATAATGTCCGAGATTTGTGCCACATTGAGTTTCGCGGCAACACGCGGCATAAAGTTTTTCCCGAAAGTCGATGCGGATGCCATAATCACATCATACTCACTGGCCATTTTAACAATCAAAGGCGTCAATTGTTCCGCTATAAAATGTTGATAACATTGTGCATCCGCTAAATACACTTGCTCGACACCGGCGAGATGACTCGCGGCTTCAGCAACACTGCCACACTGATAACCAAGCACAAGAAGTTGGATGTTATCTGATAATTTTTTTGCCGCAGCGATGACTTGCGCAGTTGAAGGTTTTAAGCGCTGGTTATCGTGTTCTGCAATGATAAGGATCTTCATTCGATCACCTTCGCTTCGTTTTTTAATGCGCTAATCAGTTCGTCGACGCTTTCTAATATTTTTCCACGGTTACGTTCTGGCGGCGGTTCTACTTTGAGGATTTCTAAATGGGGTTTGAGTTCAATATTTAAGGATTCTAGTGGAATGCTTTCAAGCGGCTTTTTCTTCGCTTTCATAATATTAGGTAAGCTCGCATAACGCGGCTCATTCAAACGCAAATCAGTCGTTACCACCGCAGGTAATGATAATTTTAAGCGTTCTAAACCCCCATCAATTTCACGTGTCACGGTGATCGACTGACCGTCTATCACACAAGCGGATGCAAAGGTAGCTTGCGGCCAGTCTAATAACGCCGCTAGCATTTGGCCCGTCTGATTATTATCGTTATCAATCGTTTGTTTACCCATGATAATCAAGTCAGGTTGCTGTTGATCACAAATGGCTTTCAGAATTTTAGCAATATTTAACGGTTCGAGATCCGTATGATGAGAAACATGTATCGCTTCATCGACCCCGAGTGCTAGGGCTTGTCTTAAGGTTTCTTGCGTTTTGTCGTCGCCTATCGATACCGCTATCAACTGGCTGGCAATCCCCTGCTCTTTTAGACGAATCGCTTCTTCAACGGCAATTTCATCAAAGGGATTCATCGCCATTTTGACATTAGCGAGATCCATTCCAGAATGATCGGCCTTAATACGCGGCTTAACGAACGGATCAATTGTTCGTTTCAAGGGAATGACTATTTTCACAACAACGATTTCCTGCTATCAGCGAATAATCTGATAATAATACGCATAATGATCGATGTAATCTACCTTTTACTCAGGGCAACACCCAACTGGGGTCAGGCCTTAGGCCTGACCCCAGTCACTCTTTTTTTTCTCTTCGTTATTTACTATTGGCCATGCCCACCACTTTGTGCCTTTTTAATTTGCTCTTTCACAGCATCCAGATTAAAAGAAGCGCCTGGCTGCATGGGCGGATATTTAATCGCTGTTTTAGCTAATTCCCCAACCTTCTGTTGCAGGAATACGAAGCGCCAAAACTCGCGACCGTAGAAGTTCTGAAAACTCATAAACGAACCGATTGGAAACGAAGCTCGTTCAAAAGGATCTAGGCGTAAGTTGTAAAGTTTGGGGAAATTTAATTTAACACTGCCCCCTAACCAGCCATTAGGTTGATCAATCAAAACATATTTAAAGTCACCGATCCTAACGGCAGCAAGAACAGATTGAGTGAAATACCAAATTTCATCACGTGCTGATTTGCCACCGTTGGTCAGCATCTCTGTTTGATTGTAACCATCCAAATGCACCTTGTAATTTTTCCCATTAATCACTTTTCCTTTCAGCAATTCTTTCTTAATATTCGGATTACCGACTGCTGCCATAAAGGTTGGAAACCAATCCATACCAGACATAACGCCATTGATGACTTGATTTGCTTTGACCTTACCCGGCCAACGAATAACAGCCGGAACCCTAAAACCACCTTCTTTGGCCGTACCTTTATCTCCAGCAAACGGTGTAATACCGCCATCTGGCCAAGTAAATGTTTCGGTGCCATTGTCAGTCGTGACGATGATGATCGTATTCTCAGCAATTCCCAATGTATCGAGTGTTTGCATCACCGATCCGATAGCATCATCAAATTGTGCCATTCCCGCCTCTTGAATGGACCAACCATTCTCAGGAGTACGCAGGTTATTATATTTAGGTGAAAGATAGGTAAACACGTGCATTCGAGTTGGATTCATCCACACAAAGAATGGTTTGTTTGCTTTGTGCGCTTTCTCAATAAAACCAATTGTTTTATCACGAATGACGTCATCAAAGGTTTCCATATTATATTCGATGCCCTTAATCGGATGAGGGGGCAATGGACCTTTGTCTACGATTTTTTGTTTGCCCACCTTACCCCAACGTGGCTCGATTGTTGGATCATCTTGATCGCTGGCTGAGCAGTGAATCACGTTTCGCGGACCTACCTTGTCTTTCAGATTGGAAGGATAGGTTTTGTTAAACGGATCTTCCATCGCATCAAGGTGATAGAGATACCCTAAAAATTCGTCAAACCCATGCACACAAGGCAAAAATTTATTTTTATCACCTAAATGATTTTTACCAAATTGACCGGTGGCATAACCCTGGCTTTTGAGCGCC
>DAOUQR010000084.1 GCA_030625525.1 Pseudomonadota bacterium
TGGTCGGCGATGATTTATTTGTGACGAATACCGAGATATTGCAACAAGGCATTGATAAAGGCGTTGCTAATTCGATTTTGATTAAGCTGAATCAAATTGGTACTCTGACTGAAACCTTGGCGGCAATCAAAATGGCGCAAGCTGCGAATTACACGACAGTAATTTCTCATCGCTCGGGCGAAACCGAAGATACAACAATTGCTGACTTGGCCGTCGCAACCAATGCCGGCCAAATCAAAACCGGCTCACTTTGTCGAACGGATCGTATCGCCAAATACAATCAATTATTACGAATCGAACATTATTTAGGGAACGTAAATTATGCGGGCAGCACGGCCTTTAACTGCTTCTAGCACTGGAAATTCAATGATGATGCGACTGGGCATTTTTGTTTTAGTACTGTTATTTGTATTTCTGCAATATAAATTGTGGCTTGATAATGGCAGCGTCTCCGATGTCTGGGGATTGAAATCACAGCTGGATAATCAAGTCGCCAAAAACATCGATCTGCGCGAACGCAACGCTACGTTAGAAACGGAAGTGAATGATTTAAAATCTGGAAAGCAGTCGGTCCAAGAACGGGCGCGCAGTGAATTAGGCATGGTGAAACACGGTGAGGATTTTTATCAATTCGTACCGAACCATCCTGCGAAATAAGCCTCTCATAATATTACCGTACGGTATAAATTCCCTTTTTTTAGGGGCTCCCGAGCTGTTATTTTACCGAGCGGGAAAATTGGACTGGAAATTAGTCTATTTTATGCTATATTTTACCGAACGGGAAAATATAGAGTCTTGCGAATGCCAAAAATCAACCGACCCATTAAAACAGCAGCCGACATAGGGCAACTTATACGTGATTATAGAAAAAGTAAGGGATTAACCCTTGAGACGGTCTCAGGGATCAGTCTGTTAGGCATGCGATTTCTATCAGAGTTAGAGCGTGGTAAAGAAACCGCTGAGTTAGGCAAGGTACTGCAAGCATTACATATTCTCGGATTAGAAGTCACGATTACACCTCGAGGTGAAGAATGACGAATCATGAGCACTTGAATGTTTGGCATGGTCTGGAATTGGTTGCTAATATTTGGCGAAATGCTGCAGGTATTATGGGATTTCGTTACACGGAAGACTGGATGGCGACAGGCTTTCCCATATCACAACAATTACCCCTCACCACTCAAGAATACCTTCCAGGAACGGGCAAAGCTCATCAATTTTTTGCTAATTTACTACCGGAGGCGGGTGCTCGCGATCATATTGTGCGCGACTTGAAAATAAGCAATTCAGATTTTGAGTTGTTAAGAGCCATCGGAGGAGAGTGTGCAGGGGCTTTATCGATATTGCCTACTGAGCGTGAACCGACAGACACGTTTTCCTATAAGCGCTTAGATCAAACCGATTTGATAACCCTCTTAAAACGAAAGGGGCAGCCTTTTTACTTAACGAGCAGGGATGATAGACCTCGGCTGTCATTGGCCGGAGCGCAAGATAAGTGTCCTATTTTATTTGATGGCACGGATAGTTTTCTTCCCTTAGATTCAGCGCCTTCAAGTCATATATTAAAATTTGAGATTGCGGGATACCGCAATATTCCAGCTTATGAATATTTTTTAATAAAACTCGCTCAATCTATTGGCTTACCGGTCGTCGATATTCATTTAAAAAAACAGGATAGGCACTACTATTTACTGATCAAGCGCTATGATCGTATCCCCGATCCAAAGGGTGGTCTCATCAGATTGCATCAAGAGGATTTTTGCCAAGCTTTGGGGATGAGTTATGATAAAAAATACCAACAAGAAGGGGGTTCATCATTTCAAGCGTGTTATCAGTTAACGCGTGAAGTCAGTGCAGATCCTATTACGGACTTAGAGCATTTACTGCGATGGCAAATTTTTAATGTGCTTGCGGGTAATTCAGATGGGCATGCAAAAAATATTTCTTTGTTATACGGCAAAGGAGATCAGCCACGTTTAGCGCCTTTTTATGATCTGGTTTGCACTCGGGCGATAGAAAGACTCGATGTTAATTTAGCGTTTTCAGTGGGAGGCATTTACAATCCCAATAATATTATGTTAACGCATTGGCAACAGTTTGCCGCGGATTGTGGGATTCGTTTTCCCTACCTTATCGGTCTTATTAGAGAAATGATATTAGGTCTTGAGACTAATCTTGTGAAAATACAAAGTGTATTTGAAGCAACTCATGGGCCGTACCCGGCACTTTCTAGAATCAATCAAGTGATCACCAAGCAGTGTAAAAGAGTCGGACGGCAACTTGAATTGTAGGCGTCGTTATCTAAAAACTCAGCACGTATCCAGCAAATTCATGTCAATATCTATCAATTCTGTTGCCCAAACATTACGCTTGAGTCCACTAGAGGTTATCATTGCCAGAGTTATTTGCTTACGGGTTCGCGTCTGTTCTTTAAATACTTCAATCTTGAGCATTAATTGGCGAGCATAATGTTTGTCTATTACAAACTGTTTATTGCAGTGTTTAATTTCAACTAATGTGATCACCCCATCATCTCGATCAATCAATAAATCGATTTGAGCTCCCTGCAGATTCGAAGTATTTTGGGGGATGAATCGCCAATACGCAGTTTTACATCGAATATTATCAATGCCTAATGCTTTTAAAATACTGTCTGTATGTTTGGAACATGCCATCTCAAATGAATAGCCTGCCCAGCTATGATAGGCGGGTGATTTCATCGTTAACGACCAATAGTTATGAGGTGCTTCTGTATTTTCTAAATAAAATTCTTCAATCCAACGCAGGTAGAACAAACTGTATTCATCAACCACACGATAATATATTTCGTCTTTTGTACTATTATTATAGTTGTGGAACCTAGATATAAACCCTGATTTCTCAAGCGCATCTAAACGACGACTAAGGCCACCACCGGATGAGATACCTGAGCTTTCACTCAGGCGACCGTACGATATACCATAACGCTTTTTCGCTATTGCTCGTATTATTTTCGAATATTGTTGATGCTTTTCGAATAGTGAAGCGAATAGTTTTTCAAATTCTTTGTACAGTCCGCCCTGATGTCTAAAACAAAGATCATTGATGTTTTGTGAAATAGACTTTGATCGCTGTAGCATCTTGAGGTAATACGGTACTCCCCCCATCGTTAAATACACATCGAGGATCTGTTTGTCGCTATAATTGAATCCAATACTTTTAAGAAATTTCTTTGTCTGTGAAAGATTGAATGGTTTAACTAGGAGCTCTCGAGTAATACGATTATGTAATCCACCTTGAGCATTGATAATATTATCCAACATCCATGTAGCAGCAGAACCACAAACGATCAAACACAAATTATCGAGTTTTGTCCAGTGGGCGTTCCAATAATAATCGAGGTGGCTTAACAAATTAGACCGCTTACTTGCAAGCCAAGGCAATTCATCAAAAAAAACAACAATTTTTTTACGTTTAGAAATTTGTGTCAGTTGTGAAGTAAGCAACTCAAACGCATCTCGCCAATTATCAGGGGTGCGAAGCGCTACATTGTTGAAAAAACATGTTGAAAGCTGGGTAGAAAAGTTTTCTAATTGCTCATGCATGGTTGCATCTTTTTTTCCAACCAACTCAAAATAGACTTCTCTATTTTGAAAAAGCTCACGAACCAGATGCGTTTTTCCAACGCGTCGCCTACCGTATATTGCAATGAACTGAGCTTTTTTACTGTTATAAGCTGTCTGCAATAGCTTTGATTCCGCCTCTCGACAAGTCGGTGTTGCCATTATTTATCTCCCATGGGAACCTGCGCCAAATATAATTAATTATAACTGGCGCAAAAACAAAATTCAAGGTGTGTCGCGCCAAATATAATTAATTATAATTGGCGCGACACTACGCCTTGAAATGGTTAGGAGAAATGGCTTTCCATAATCATACCGCTGTCGGTATAAAATGTTGCAGCAAATTTTCAGGGGGCGTTGAGCTCCAAAGACTCAGCACGTATCCACCATCACCCGAACCCGTTGGTTTTGCAGCGAGTGCGCCGGCTTCGAGTAGTGAGTCAATATGTTCGTGGATATTGCGGCCGGATAAACCCCATTGATTAAAGCAGGTTTTCGCTTGATTCATTGCGTTTGCAAGTTGGGTTAAGCCTGACATTTGATCATTTTCAATCGCTGTTTTGGCGAGTTGAACACTGTCAGCCATTTGTTGATCGATGTGTTTCGCTGATTCAGGATCGTCTTGCCAGAGTTGTTTTACTTTTTTAACGCAATGTGACGTAACACCGACTTGTTCTGAAAATGATAAATAGCATTGGGGTTGCCATTTTAATGTGAGTGTTTCAAAGTCATCTATTTGGTTAAACCAAACCCAGTCGCTTACGGTTGCGCCGATGACATCGATACCGCTACTTTGTCCGTGAAATAGATCTTCAAGTTGTCGCGCGAACACATAACGATTCGTGTCTTCAATCCAGCCTTGTGAAATAAACCAATGCGAGACCGCCGAGCATAATGCGCCTGATGCGCCCATGCCTGCACCCACTGGAATGGTATTTTCGATAAGAAATTTTCCGCGAAATTCACTGACGGATTTGCCGATTAATTCAAAGCCGTGTTCCAATAAACTCCAAAATAAAACGTGCATATCTTCGCCGTAATCGCCAATGAATTCTGCTTTGTTAGCATCACTATCGGCCCAATAAGTTAGCGATAATGTTTTAGATAAAATCGGCATGACGATAACGGGGTGACCGCGTAACACAGCATGTTCGCCAGTCAAAATAGCTTTAGCGTGTGTTTTTGTTTGGAAATCACAAGACATCAAAGTTTCCTACAAAATGATCGTGTTGAATTTGTAACGCCATGTCCGCTTGGTCAGGACGATACAGTAAATGAACGTTGGGGCCGGCGTCCATTGTGATTAATGGACCATCATTATTCTGTTGCCAATGCTGTTTGACGACGTCGATAATTTCCATCGATTGCGCTGTTATATATTTAAAAGCTTGCTCAGCTGTTTCAAACAATTGGTGCATATCCATGAATTCATCAAAGACAATTTGATAAGCCGATCCCCAATCTTTTTGTTGAAAAGCCGTCATTAAAGCATCTAAATTATCGATTGCTCGCTGTGGTCGCCCTTGAAAATTCGGACTGGTTGCGACGCGCAAGTGAGCCTCACTGGATGAGACCGCTTTGATCCCGTGATCAACAACAATGACTTGATGGATGAGTGAAGGGTAGGGGAGTTCGACGGTTTTAACGCCACTGTCATCCCACAGTGCCCACGGATTAAAAAAAGAACGGCACGATGAGCCAGAGCCTTGGCGGCTTAACATCGCGATTCCTTGAACTGATGGACGCTCTTGCTCCGTTAAATCACATAAGGCTTTAACGGCCGCTTTTGTTAATGCGGCAAAGCTTGAGGCTGAACTAGCTAAACCGGAACTTTGCGGAAAATTATTACAAGAACTAATTTTAAAATAGCCTTCAAAGCCAAAGTGTTGCTTTAAAAAATTTAAGTGTGCTAGGTAGCGTTGTTGACCTGCGTCAGATAATTCAAAGGGCTGGCCGCCAGGTAAGTCCAGTGCTTCCCAAAAATCACGTTTGGCCGGGAGATGCTCTAACTGCACGAAGCTTTGTAATTTATCCAACGTATATGACAGAGATGGATTGCTTGGGGTATTCGTTGCGGGATCAGTTTTCCCCATATATTTAATTAACGCCAAATTCGCTGGCGCGTCTGCAAACCAAGTCATAGTTGCCTCCCGTGTGTTTATCGGCGGGCAGATTATAACGGGTTTAAGATTAGACCACAATTTTGGTTTTGAGCGCCTGAGGTCAGGCCTCAGGCCTGACCTCAGTCAAGCTGTGAATTAAAGGGGTGTT
>DAOUQR010000074.1 GCA_030625525.1 Pseudomonadota bacterium
TAAAGACACAATGGTGACATTAATGACTTAAAGAGCAAGAGCAAGAGCATTATAATCGTGTGTAAAAAATGTTATACTTGAGAAAATTAAAAGTTAGGATTAGCATGAAAAGACAAGCATTAGAAACAGCAATTCCAAGACAGTGGCGCTTGAATGTGCGTCATTTCTTCCGATGGTTGCCGTTTGTTAATAAAGTACCAAAATTACACTGGGCAGTGCGCGCTGTTCTTAAAAAACTTCCAAAAGATAATGCAGATTTGACTCTGCAACAAGTAAGCGAGTTAGCTGAAAGTATTGCTGAAAATGCTGATGAAATTACACTGCACAAAAAATCTTACGACGCTCTGCTCGAGAAATTAGGCAACGTTACAACCGAAGAATATGTGGCATTAGAAACCACTCTTTATAATGTAGACTCTCTTAGCCTTGACAATATTAATACTGAAAAGGTCAATTGGCCGAGTTATTGGAAGCAAGTACTCGAAACTCAAGATGATGATTACCTAGACAATTGTCTACTCATGCATAAAGCTAACATTACACAAGCTGATGCAGCCAACAAATTAACATTATTTCAAAAAATCATAAACTCCAAAATATCTAATGATTACTGTTTATCTATATATTCTAGTCAAGATGTGCTAACGCTAATAACTGCCTCCTTAAAGATACCAACAGCATTTAAGGAAACCGAATTACTTGAACAACTTTATGGCCTCGAACTCATTTACGATGCAGTTCTGCGTTTCATTCAGGGCCCCGATAAAAACGTAGAAAAGTTAAACCTGATCAACGTTACCCAACACAAAAAAATACTGTTGATAATTGCTGCTGCAAAAGACACAACGCGATTGAACACATATTACAATCAATTATCCGAGAAAATTCGCGAAGATCTTCGCGGTCTATTACGCAAGGATATGGCTGATGAAAATCAAGACACTCTAAAATTACTACCGTTCATGCTAACAAGTGACATGTTACCCGAATTAAATAACACTACATTTGGTTGGCTATTAAATATTTATTATGATAATGACAAGCAACATGAGATTAATCGTTGGGATGCTCGAGGCACATATGAACCAAAATCAGAATACGATAATTTAAAAGACAATATAAATTGCAAAGAATTCAACACAACCATTACGAGATACTACCCGTCGCTAAAAATGCAAGTTCTGTCTTTTATCTACAAATTTGCCACACGCTATAAAAGCAACGGTTTATGGTGGCTGCTAAAAAATGTATCTCCTCTCCCAACTACATGCCGTCGCCAATGGAAAACGATAGGAAATCAACGTGCCAACAATGCTCACCAACTTGAATCAACGAAAATTAATCAGTTAATTGATGAAATTGATAAAACGATTACTGAGGAAGATGCAAAAAAAGATATAAAACCATTTGTACAAAATTTAAAATCACTAAAACAACTCTACACTTATATTGAAGACAACCCAGCTCTAAGGACTTATAGAAACCAACAAAACTGTGCAGACCACAAACAATTTACGAACGACTGTCAACTGCAAGAGGATTTAAAAAAGGATCGACAGCAGCTTACTTTTTGTGCAGATTTTAGTATGAAATAACATATTGTGCTTTTTTGCGCATGCATGCATTCAAACCATAACCCGTCACTAAAACTTGCTGTTTGGAGTACGATGACTCCAAACTAAAATGCAACGCCGTGATCGAGCGCTGGGAGATCCATGTACTGCGCGATCGTTTGACCGATGTCTGCAAAAGTTTCTCGACGACCAACAAAACCAGACTGAATAGTTTTTCCATAAACAATCACGGGAATATGTTCACGTGTGTGATCCGATCCCGGTTGCGTTGGATCACAACCATGGTCTGCTGAGATCACAACCATGTCGTCATCATCAATAATCGCGTCTAACTCCGGCAATCGTTTATCAAATGCCGTGAGTGCATCCGCATATCCTTGTACATTTCTACGGTGACCATATTTCGAATCAAAATCAACAAAGTTTGTAAAGATGACGCTGCCATCGGGTGCTTGTTTTACTGCATCTTAGGTTTTGTCGAATAAATCCATATTATCCGTGCCTTTGATAATTTGACTGATACCGCGTTGAGCAAAGATATCTGCAATTTTTCCAATCGCAATCACTTTGCGATCCGCATTGATAAACGCATCAAGCAAAGTGTCAGCATGAGGTGACGTTGTGTAATCGCGACGATTTGCCGTTCGGTTAAATGAACCTGGTTCACCGATAAAAGGTCGGGCAATGACACGGCCAATGTTATATTCATCCACTAATTTGCGTGTGATGTCACAGATTTCATATAAACGTTCTAAACCAAAATGTTCTTCATGCGCTGCAATTTGAAAGACGCTATCGGCAGAGGTATAAACGATGGGTTTGCCCGATTGAATATGCGCTTGGCCAAGTTCTTCGATGATTTCGGTACCCGAGGCATGCTTGTTGCCTAATACGCCTGGCAGGTTTGTTTGCGCTATAAAATCCTGGATCAACTTATCCGGAAAGCACGGACATTTTGTTGGAAAATAACCCCAGTCGTACATCACCGGTAAACCAGCAATTTCCCAATGACCGGATGGCGTATCTTTACCTGCACTTTGCTCAACCGCATAACCATATTTAGCGTCAATATGTTCGGGTGAAACTAAACCTTCAATTTTTTTGCCGGTGCTGGCTAAATGCGCAGCAATCAAACCTCGTCGCGCTAAATTCGGTAATTGGATCCCAGTCTTTTCGACAATATGACCAAAGGTATCGCTGCCCACATCACCATACTTCTCGGCATCTTGGCTTGCGCCAATCCCAAATGAATCCATGATTAATATGATTGTTCTTTTCACGCCGTATTCCCTTAAGCGGCTTTACGCATAACGAAATCTGCTTTACTCACACCACAGTCCGGACAGCACCAATCATCAGGGATGTCATTCCAAGCGGTACCGGGCGAGACCCCATCTTCGGGCCAACCTTCTGATTCATTATAAATAAAACCACATACTTCGCATTCCCATATAGCCATGGTATAAAGTCTCCTAATAAAAAATGACGAGATTATACCATAAATAGGCCTTTAATATGTATAAACGCAGCACTTGGCATTCACCCGAACGTTGGCGTCGCAGCTGGTGGCCGGCACGCTTTGCTGATTGGTTAACCACGTCCAAATCCATGACGCGTCGAATGAAGCGACGTTGCAAAAAGGTCAACATTGAAGTCTTGTTCTCAGCTTGGGGACGTGCGCTGCCGGATGAATGTGAAAAATTACAACTCTTGGCGCGCGAACAAGTTTTCATTAGAGAAATCATGATGATTTGTGATAATGAACCTTGGCTGTATGCGCGCACCATCATTCCACAAAAAGCACTCATCGGAAAATTTCAACGTATCAAAAATTTAAACAATGTGCCTTTAGGTAAAGTTCTATATAAAGACACAAGTATCAAACGCACACCTTTTGAAGTCGCATTGATACAGCCAGAAAATCCATTTTGCAAAAAGCTGGAAATCAAACAAGCCGTATGGGCAAGACGTTCGATGTTTATCTGGCGTCAAAAAGAAATTTTACTCTCTGAAATTTTCCTACCCAAAATGCAGGAACGACTAGAGCAAATTTAAAGAAACAACCTGTAATCAACGCCAAACTCATCAGCGATTCTTCTTGCAAGTTTTTTTCCGATAGAACGCTTGCCCTTTTCGTGTAGCGAAATATTCGGCTGAGCGATATTAAGTTTTTCAGAAAAAGCTTGCTGTGTTAATCCTTCACGACATCGAAGCCCCTTAAAGTTAACAGCCCAATGTGGTAAATCGCCAAACAGTTCGTCAAACACCTCATCTAAATCTAATAAAATATTATCAGATGCACTTAACAATTTTTCTACTACTTTTTTTATTTGGTCGAGTGTTGCTCTGTTGGGGATCTGATATTGAATATGCTTCTCATTAAAAGTCAAAGAAACAGCATACTCCGGCTTACGAGTAATCGGCGTTTTCATGTGTTCCGATGTAGTAGATTTCGATCGTCCCATTGTATTCACTCCATTTGCCAACTTGAATTTCTTGCCAACAACACACCCATTTTTTACTTGCCGTTAAGTGGCAATGAAACTTGTTGCTTGCTTTGTATATACCTATCATTAAATTATATATCAAAAATAGATATGCACCAGTATTTCTTTCAGCAGTTCTCAATTTGTTTTCAAAAAAGAACTTCGTCAGATGATGCCTCTATAATTTTAACAATCCGAGCAGTCTTAAAATAGCAAAGGCAGAATGCAATGTGATATTTTTTCCATAAATTGAATACTAAGTACTCATCGTATTGGAACGTATAGCGCTCACCAGGCTCTTGACGTAAATAACCTGCAAATTGGTCTTGATAGTAAACCTTTCCCCATAGAAGCTTAGCCATGATAATTTCGGCCTAAAAAGTCAAATTTATTTGACATAATATTTTATTCGCAGGCATTTAATAATTGATGGGTAATAGCCGCCGCAATACTTAAGGTTGTTTCAGGTTGAGGTTCTGTTGATGGGATCGCGTTGCTAATAAACGGCGCGACTTCGGCTATATCGGCACCGGTTATTTGAAATTTTTCGCTAAGCACGGCTAAACAGGCGTAAACATCTTGAGGCAATAAACCATCATATTCAGGTGTGCCTGTTGCAGCGGCGTAATTGCCATCGATGCCGTCAATGTCGACTGTAATATACAACTCATCTATTTCTCGTTGTTGGAAGTGATCGACTATCGCTGAAGCAATCGCTGGCATTCCCTGTTGTTGAACGTCAACGGCCCAAAATTGTTTGACGCCGAACGTATCTTCCCAATACTCTTTTGTTTTTTGCGTTGAGCGTATGCCTAATTGCACGAGATGATCGGGTGCCGGTAAGTCCTTTAAAATTTTTGACGCCCAGGTTGCAAAATTAATATCGATACCTAAACGTGACGGTAACAAATCTGTATGCGCATCAATTTGTATGACACCTACGCGTCGGCTTTGTTTTTGCTTAGCCTGTAAATAACTTTTTAATAAGGGATAAGCTATTGAATGAT
The DNA here is from genome assembly GCA_030625525.1 of Pseudomonadota bacterium. Classification (GTDB taxonomy): domain Bacteria; phylum Pseudomonadota; class Gammaproteobacteria; order DAOUQR01; family DAOUQR01; genus DAOUQR01. The sequence continues at coordinate 5,068 of DAOUQR010000074.1, forward strand.
CACCCCCTAACGCAACAATTGCTTTCTGAGGAAAAACATCATGAATATCGCGGCATATTTTTTCGGTAATGCTTAAAGGACTGACGGGCAAATCAATCCGCGCATCCATGTAGAGCGCTTTACGCACTGAGGCGATTGTTTTTTCATTCAAATAATTATCGTGTAACAAATGTGGAACGACTCTGATATCGCCCAAATCTAAACATTGCGGTTGATAATGCTGATATAAATATTCACGGATATATAAGGGCCCCCAGTTTGAACCTCTTAATATACCGCCACCACAATCAGATGGGATACCTAATAATAGTGGGGCATCTGAATTCGGCAATTGATTGAATTGTTCCCGCCATAAAGTGTGTACTTCATTCACATCATGACTATACAAAAACGCTTGTAGCTTTGATTTTTTTTCAATTCCAGTATGAACTGTTGCAACGCCTTCGCCTGCCGGACACAAACAAAATTCCAAATCCGTTTGCAATGTTTTCCAATTCATAAAACAACCCTTATATTATCACCGATTTTTATTTTTAAAGCTCGTGCGATCTCAGCAGAGACTGCAACTTCGTTTTTATTAATTAATAATAAATCTGATCGCAATACACGAAAATCAAGTTCGGTGTTACCCATTAAAACGCGCACATGTGATGCTTCGTCATCTTTTTTTAATGAACGTGTGTATTGAACAATACGGCTATTTTGAATTGTATGAATATGCTGACGTTGCGCTTCGAGCGTTGGCCCGCCATCAAAGATATCAATGTAATCGTTATGCATCAGACCTTCGCGTTGCAAAATCTTCATTGCCGGCACCGTATGCTTATGTGTTTTACCAATTGTTTTTTGCACTTTTTTAGGTAATAGATTAGCGTACAAGGAACTTCGAGGCATTAAATCTGAAATAAATTGTTTACTGATCATTGTATAGCGATCCGCATCTTCAAATTCCATATCAAAGAATTTTTTTCCAACCGCCTCCCAAAACGGTGAGCGACCCTGTTCATCAAACACACCCCGCATTTCTGCAAAAATAACAGTTGAAAAACGATTGGGGAAATTTGCTAAAAACAAAAGGCGCGCTTTTGATAATAAACTGCCGTTGCCGCCTTGACGATAATCAGCGTGTAAAAACAACGTGCATAACTCACTTTTAC
>DAOUQR010000236.1 GCA_030625525.1 Pseudomonadota bacterium
CGAATGTTCTGGAAAAATGTCCAATTTTCTCCTAAGCTTTAAATGAGTCCTTTAAAAAAGTCACAAACTAAGGAGCTACAATAATGAATACAAAATTAAGCGTTAAAGCCTTCGGACTTGCAATTGGAGTCACCTGGGCCCTCGGTGTTTTACTCGTTGGGATCGCCGCGACCTATTTTTCTTATGGCACTGAATTTGTCACCGCCATCGGATCATTTTATATAGGTTACGATACATCGCTCGTCGGATGCCTCATCGGAATGGTCTGGGGATTTATCGATGGATTTGTTGGCGGTGCCGTGATCGCATGGCTATATAATAAATTCAGCGGGTAACCCACACTCATTCGCGCAGTTAAACAGCGACTGCGCCTTTGATATGCGGATGACTTTCATAACTCACGATTGCAAAATCTTCAAAATTGTAATCGAAGAGGCTTTCGGGTCGACGCAAAATTTTCAGTTGCGGCAACGCAAACGGTTGACGCTCTAATTGCGTATGGACTTGTTCTAAGTGGTTAGCATAAATATGACAATCTCCACCCGTCCAAATAAAATCACCCACTTCTAAATCACATTGCTGTGCAACCATATGCGTCAACAAAGAATACGACGCAATATTAAAGGGCACCCCTAAAAATGCATCCGCTGAACGCTGATATAATTGACAAGACAATTTATTATTCGCCACATAAAATTGAAACAGTAAATGACACGGTGGCAAGGCCATTTTGTCCAATTCACCCACATTCCAAGCACTAACAATATGACGTCGTGAATTTGGATCGGATTTAATTTGAGTAATAAGATCACTCATTTGATCAATATAACGACCGTCCGCCGTCGGCCATGAGCGCCATTGTTTACCATAAACGGGACCTAGATTACCGTCTTCATCAGCCCACTCATTCCAAATTCGCACACCATTATCATTGAGAAATTTAATATTGGTATCACCGCGCAAAAACCACAGCAATTCCAAGACAATACTTTTCAGATGACATTTTTTAGTGGTCACTAATGGAAAGCCTGCACTCAAATCAAAGCGCATTTGATAAGCAAACGTACTCAAGGTGCCCGTCCCCGTTCTATCAGACTTTTCATCACCGTTTTTTAAAATATGCGTTAAAAAATTTAAATATTGTTGCATGACGCGCTCCCTTTGCGTAGATAAGCGAGTGACATCAAAATGCCCCCCCCAATAATCATCGGTAACGATAACACCTGCCCCATCGTCAACCAACCAAAAGCTAAATAGCCCATTCCCGGATCTGGCACTCGATAAAATTCCGTAAAACTTCGAAAGATCCCATAAAGCAATAAAAACAAACCTGACGTCGCCATCCGAGGACGCGGACGATTCGAAAACCACCATAAAACAATAAATAACACGACACCTTCTAACAGAAATTCATACAGCTGCGAAGGATGTCTTGGCATCGGCCCACCATTGGGAAACACCATTGCCCAAGGAGCACTCGAGACACGCCCCCACATTTCACTATTAATAAAGTTCCCCAAACGCCCACAAGCTAAACCAATAGGAATAAACGGCACCATAAAATCAGTCACATCAAAAAATGTTTTATGATACTTACGACAAAACAAAGCAATCGCTATCATCACACCCAGCAAACCACCATGAAAACTCATACCGCCATGCCAAAGCTTAAAAAATTCCAGCGGATTATGAATTAAATTCGAAAAGTCCCAAAACAGAAAAAATCCAGCACGCCCACCAATGATCACACCTAAAGCCGCATAGAACACCAAATCACTAATGCTCTCAGCATTCCATTGATCCGGCTGCCGTCGAGCACGCAAAGTCGCCAATCCCCACGCAGCCATAAAACCAATGACATACATCAAGCCATACCAATAAATTTTTATTGGCCCTAAATGCACCGCAACAGGATCAATATTCGGATAACTAATCATTTAACAATTCCCCAAAGCACCACGACGATCATATGCACCCCAACAACCAACATAAACCCAGCAAAAATTTTCCGCAACAGTTTAACATCAACCCGATAAGCCAAACTAGCCCCAACAGACGCACACACCATGCTAGGGATCGCCACAGCAATCATAGCCGGCACATAAACATACCCCAACGACCAAGCCGGCAAGCCTACTTCATTTTGCCCCGTCCACACATAAGTCACGCTACCCACCAAAGCCACCGTGAAACTAATCAAAGCACTGATCCCAGCCGCATTACGCATCGGTAATTGATAGTGCGTCAGGAATGGCACCATAATGGCACCCCCACCCACACCGAGTAATCCCGATTTGCCACCGATTAAAAAACCAATACCATTCATCACCGCTTTATTCGGCAAAGCTCTATCGACATGTGTATTAAGCGGAAAAAACATTTTAATTGCGACGGCTAAAATGAATACCCCAAAAAACAATTGCAACCAATCAGAATGCAGTGAATCAGCTAACATCGCGCCGATGATGGCCCCGACTGCAACGCCGCCTGCAATTTTTCGATAAACCGACCACAGAATTCGCCCATGGCGATTGTAAGCACGCACGGTCGCTTGTGAGGTTAAAATCATAATGGCTAATGACGTACCGCTCGCCAAATGCATAACATATTGCTGTGGCATACCCATCATCGAGAAGATCAACAGCAAGCACGGCACGACAACAGCACCGCCACCGATCCCTAACAAACCAGAAAATAAGCCGGCGATAATACCGGTTAAGATAAATAAGATAATTTCAATCAACATAATACGTGCAAACTACCTGAGCCCCCCATAAAGTTCAAGCGCCGATGCGTGCGCTCAGCAATTCTCAATTTGAAAAGAATATCGATCGTCATCCTGTGGCTTGACCACAGGATCCAGAAAATACTTGTAAAATACTGGATCCTGTGGTCAAGCCACAGGATGACGCCCGATATTCTTTTCATCATACAATTGCTGGCGTGCACTTCTCAATCAATTCGTCTTAAACAAACGCGATGTGATCGTTCTT
>DAOUQR010000045.1 GCA_030625525.1 Pseudomonadota bacterium
CGTCATTCGGTCTATTGAATCAATTAGAAAATCCAGCCGGGCTTGATTCCTTTTTAAATAATATTGGTTTGCGTCATTTAGACCCTCTCGCAGATCTATATCAAAGACAGATGTTTTTTCGATTAAATCATTTGTTTGTTAATCCTGTAAAAAAACGGCTTGAAAGTAGATTGGGTAGAAAGTTCGATCCGAGTGTTTATACTGACTTAAAGCTTTATCTAAATTTGACGGCTAATTCATCAGTCAGTGACAGCAACTTAATTTGGTCTTATGTTAAGTTATGGCGTGAAACAATTAGGGCTCACTCGAGTGAGACGTCAGAAATTAGTAACGAAATGTTATTTAAAATAATACAGTATTATTTTGCAAATCGGTCACTATTGCCTTCATTTAGTGAGTCTGTTGTTTCTAAAACGCAAGCATTATTCAGTGATTGGGATGCGGCGGATGCGATTGAATATGATTTAATTCAAGAAGCGAAAAACAATCAGGCGCTACACATGAAAGGCGCGCTCATGTCGCAGAACACTATTTTTTACAGTAAAACGAAACAACCATGGATCTATTCAGATAAATCATGGAAAACCTATTGGGCACCACAATTTAAACGAATGGATGATCATGTTAAATCATTTTATAGTGATATATGGATCAATCCTGGCAATATTTATAAAAGCCATTTGCCAATCAGTAAAAACAGCATTGACGATATTTCAAAAGCGGTTAAACAACGCTACTGCCAATCAGCTGAACTAGCATGGGATAATTGGTTTAATGCATTCGAATTGAAGCCAGTTAGCTCTGAATCTGAATTAATAGAACAATTAAAACAACTCCCAGGAAGCAAACGATCATTGACCGAATTAATTTATCTTTATCAACAACAGACAAACTCGCTTCAATTTCGGTGTGAAAACATTAGGCACGAGCCATTACAATTGAACATAGCCAGTTATTTGTCTTTGTTGAAGGATGTTAACTCCAAAAATTTGGATGCACTTAAGGCGAAAATTCCTAGCATGATTAAAGTCTTAAATAAATCACAAGAATTAGATCCTGTGATCAATCACATATTAAACATGCCTCTTCAGCAAGTAGAGCAGTTTCACTATCAGCAAGAACTTCAGAAGATCCAGCGTTACTATAATATAAATTTGAAAGGATATTTTCCGTTTAATGTTACCGGACAAGATGTATCGTTAGATAAACTGAAGCAATTTTTCTCTTTACTTCCAGATGATTTGCCTCAGAATATATTAAATAGTCATAAAAACATTAAACGCTGGATGCTACTTAAAACATTACTGCAACATCAAAAATCAATTACTCTAAAATTTTCAATATTTCCCATACCGTCTCCTGGCATAAAAAAATTGATCATTAATATTGGCAAGCAAAGCTATACTTATCGAAACGAACCTCAAGAATGGTATCAAGCTAGCTGGCCTAATGTAAATGATGACAGTTTAAATTCACTGATTGTCGTTGATAATAATAACTCGATTCATACAATCAGCTCGCATCGCGGTATTTGGGGACTATGGCGAATTATATCCGATGGAAAAATGCGTATGTTGGGCAACAAACGTTTGTATGTCTCATGGCCTCATTCCCATTTATTAATTGAAACTGACACACAGCCAAATATTTTTTACGAATTACTAAAATGACAGCACGACTTATTTCATCCTCGGCCTATGGAAAACTGCCTAGTCATGCTGAGTATATTCGTTTGGGTGAAGAAAACTCAGCGCTAGAATATTGGTTAGATGAGCAATATCAAAATTTACTCAAACGGTATTCAAGAACCGAGTGCCATGATTACTTATACCAACTCGCACCGATCACACAATTACGACAACTCGATGAACATCAGTACGAAATGATTCGCGTCATTTCCAGCAAAGATAAAGCCGGTCGCTTATATCCATTCGCATACCAAATTATTTTTGAATATGCGTTAGATGCGGATATTATTTATTATCTCCCGCTATTTTTGAGTGGGATCAATCACGAAAGTAAGGACTTAAGTCATCTGCCGATAAAGCGACTCGATCAACTGGATCAGATCACACGATCGCTTTCAAATTTTTATCTTGAGGAAGCGTGGATGATGAATCCACATTTTAAAAACTACGCAGCGTTACTACATCAAGCTTTAACAGAACAAACCATGACAAGCTTTCCACTATTCGCCCCGACAAAAGCTGTAGCAATTGAAACTTCCTTTTGGCTACACTATAAGCAAAAATTACCCACAAACACGATCTGGCAAGCATCGACCCAAGATAAAGTAGGCGCGATGGTATACGACTGCGGATCCGACACCTCAGATATATTCCAGCTCATTAGCTTAAGCGCCTATAAGGTTCAAAGCACAGCTTCAACACAATCGTTGCGGTCACTATTTGCTGAAAAAATCACGTTATTACAACTACTTAACTCATAGCCTGTGGGGGTTTGTGCAAAGGGGCAGATGATTTTGGTCAAATTATGTGATCGACATAACGTAACTAACATAACGTACTTCACATAATGTCGATTTCATAAACAATTCTTAAGGTTGCCTTAATATTACTCGGGTATAATTTGCTCATCCCACACCCAAATGGAAAGAAATTTAGTATGCGCAGTTTGTTGTTTGGATTGTTATTGTTATGTGTTCCCCTCAGTTATGCCCATCAAATTGAAACAGATAATGTTTGTTTGATTTTCAAGCATCATCCTGCATGGCAAGTCGCTACCAAGGCTACTGAGAAGAAATGGGGTGTTTCGCAAGCCATTCAAATGGCGATTATGAATACGGAATCTAAGTTTAAAGGCACGGCTAAAAACCACCACAGTAGTGCTCGTGGCTATGCGCAAGTGATCAATCGTACTTGGCGTGCCTATGAAAAGGACGTCGGCAAACATGAAATACGATCACATTTTGCAGATGCATCTAATTTTATTGGCTGGTATGCGAGTCAAATGCATGACATTAAACACATTCCGCTTTCTAATGCGCTCGATATCTATCTGGCTTACCATGAAGGCTTAGGTGGATATACTCACGCGCTAAAACATAAGCATTCAATGGTGTATCGTTTGGCAAAACACGTTCAAGCCCGAGCATCACGCTATCAAAAAAAATTGAATGGCTGTCTAAATATTTTGGATGAATAGCCGATAACTCATTTATCACGAAGATTGACAAGGAGATAGTCATGAAATTGAGTACATTGATCCCCGCTATTTTTACCCTACTGATTCTAAGTAATGAAGCACTTGCGAAACAACCCTGGCATCAATGGGTGCAAGAGTTACGAGTCGAAGCCGTTAATGATGGAATCAGCCCTGGATTTTTCGACAGAACATTTTCAGACATCCACGCACCCAGTCGCAAAGTGCTGCATTATGATCGCACCCAACCCGAAAAACGTTTAACGTTTAGAAAATATCTAAAAACCCGCGCAGGCAATTATCGAGTCGCCTTGGGTAAAAAAGAATTTAAAAAATACAAACCTCTGTTACAACGTGTTCAACGTGATTTTGGCGTCGACCCTTGTTTCATCGTGTCACTCTGGGGGATGGAATCAAGCTACGGCCGCTTTATGGGAAAATTTCCCGTCATTAAATCGCTTTCAACCTTAGCGTACGACAACCGCCGAGCCGCATTTTTTAGAAAACAATTATTAATCGCCTTACATATTTTACAAGAAGGCCACGTATCAAAATCACGTTTTAAAGGTGAGTGGGCAGGAGCATCCGGCCATCCACAATTCCTACCGTCCAGTTGGAAGAACCATGCAGTCGATTATAATGGTGATGGACGCCGAGACATCTGGACAACGCATGAGGATGTATTTGCATCCATCGCAAACTATCTAAAAAACAACGGCTGGCAACAAGGACAACCCTGGGCGATTAAAGTTAAATTACCCCGCTCATTTGACATGAACCAAGAAGGTAAAAAAATTGTGAAGTCCGTTGAACAATGGAATGCAATGGGCGTACGAACATTCGCCGGCAAATCACTTCCATTTCAACATTTAACCGCATCTATTGTGAAACCCTACGGTGGCCCAGCGTTCCTAGCATTCAATAATTACAAAGTATTGTTGCGATATAATAATTCTATTTATTACGCCGGTGCGGTTGGATATATGGCGGATAAGATTTGTCGCCGATAGTTGGGGTTTGAAGAGGATACCGGACACTGAGTTAAGGACTTTTAATGTAATCAGTTGCTTAACAAGGTGTGCGGTTTTGTCTGATCACGATACTAGATAATTCCGACCCGAATTTAAGCGGGTAAGACTTCTAATCTGCTTTGATGATTTTCATGGCATGTCCTTTTGGTAGATAATAAGTTTTATTATTAAACTCGATATCGATCTGCTTTTTGCTGTCGATTATATTTATTGTATTGTAATGAGTGCCGCTTTCTAGCGTCCGACATCTAACCTTTTTTTTGTTTTGATAAGGGCTTTCCTTTTGGAGTGGGATGTCTTTACCGGGAGGAATTGCTTGAGCAAGTCCGTCAGGTATACTTTTTCGAGCACTTTCTTCATTTTCTGCATAAACTAAGTAACTGTCTAATGATGAATTGGAAATGGGTGATAAGTGGTAAATATTCATATTTCGTAACTAGACTGAGAAATGAGATAAATAATCTAATATATATCAAACAGTTTTTCAATAAAAAACATGGGTCTATGAATAATTTAGTGGGTAACAATCCTCTTTTAACGTCATTCCGTCCAGGCCCGTCATTCCGCGGCTCGACCGCGGAATCTAGTGATGCATTGTGAATAAATCATTTTGTATCGGAAAGTAAAGAACATTCGAAGAGGGATACCCTATATACAAACATCTTGATTTGAACTATTTGCTGGATTCCGCGGTCGAGCCGCGGAATGACGATCCTGGAATATAAATTATGCTACCTTACCCACTCAAATCTTCATAGAGCCAAAAGTTTTAGATTTCTGGCGTACTAAGACGTTGTTCATGGAACACTTGAATGACAGGATACTGCGTTCCGCAAAGGTTCCGCAAAGGTTCCGCAAAGGTGGTATTACGAAATTTCTTGGATAACCCACCGTCCGAAAGAATGATTCGTAAGGATTTAAACGTGTTGCAGCAGTTAGATCTGATCCGCTTAGAAGGTTATGGGCGTAGTGCACAGTGCTTGCCTTCAAAGTGATCTTATTAAGAACAACGCGGAACAACGCGAACATATAACTAATACCGTTGACTCTTAGAGAGCGCACTCAAAGCGCTAAGAATAAACCTACAGTGAAATGTAAGTATCCACCTGTTTTTTAACTCTACAGTTTGAAATTTACCCTTACTCTTTCACCATTTCTTCTTGTAATTTATCGAGTATAAAAGTAAAGTCTCATAAAAATTCTTACAAGAAAAAACAACACTCATGCTGTCTTCACAAACCCGCCCCGTCGATGTTGATGAACTTCATTCCGTCTTAAAAAAAGTCTTTGGATATGATGAATTTCGTCCACTGCAGCAGCAAATCATTGAGGGTTTGATTGCTGGGGAGCATCAATTTGTTTTAATGCCGACCGGTGGTGGTAAATCGCTCTGTTATCAAATTCCGGCACTCGTCTGCAAAGGGGTGGCCATTGTTGTTTCGCCGCTGATTGCCTTGATGCAAGATCAAGTGTCTGCATTAAAAGCTAACGGTGTACGTGCTGAATATTTAAATTCATCGTTAAGTTATGATGAAAAGAATGCAATTTTGGACGCGCTGGAATCTAATGAACTCGATTTAATCTATGTCGCTCCAGAGCGTCTAATGACTGAAATGTTTCTGAATATCTTAGATGATCTGGACATCTCTTTATTCGCAATTGATGAAGCGCATTGTATTTCACAGTGGGGGCATGATTTTCGTCAGGAATATTTGATGTTATCTCAGTGCCGTCAGCGATATCCTGAAGTACCGTTTATCACCTTGACAGCAACGGCGGATAAACAAACGCGGGCGGATATCATCCAGCAATTAGATTTAGCGCAAGCCAAAGTTTCTGTTGCGAGCTTTAGCCGACCTAATATCCGTTATACCGTCATTGAAAAATATAATCCTACTCAACAAATTCTTAAATTCATGGAAGAACGCCCGGATGATTCCGGCATTATTTATTGCGCGACACGAAAGCGCGTTGAAGAAGTGGCTGAGTTACTCAAAAAAAATAAAATAAATGCGCTACCGTACCATGCGGGCCTCAGTAATAATCACCGACGCAATGCGCAAAATGCTTTTAAAGATGATGACATTAATGTGATCGTCGCGACAGTGGCATTCGGTATGGGAATTGATAAACCGAATGTACGTTTTGTTGTGCACTACGATATTTCAAAAAATATAGAATCCTATTATCAAGAAACCGGCCGAGCCGGTCGTGATGGTTTGGCTGCTGATGCGATGTTATTTTACGGTATCGGTGATATCGCCAAAGTGCGTGGTATTATCGAATCAAATAATAATGAAGAACAACGTCGCATTGAATGTCATAAACTCGCTGCGATGGTGTCATTTGCCGAAGCTCTTGCATGTCGTCGTAAAGTTTTACTGAATTATTTTGGTGAGACACTAGCCGAATCTTGCGGCAATTGTGATGTCTGTTTAAACCCACCTGAAACCTATGACGCACTCGAAGATGCACAAAAAGCATTATCTTGTGTTTATCGATTGCAACAACGATTCGGTGTGTCTTATGTTATTGAGGTCTTGCGTGGGTCTAACAACAAACGCATTCAACAATTTGGTCATCAACGGCTATCAACCTACGGCATTGGCAAAGACTCGAGTAAAGAAGCGTGGATGAGTATTTTTCGGCAATTGATTCATTTAGGGTATATCGAGCAAGACATTGCAAATTATTCTGTTTTGCGATTATTACCCAAAGCGCGAGAAGTCTTACGCGGTGAAGTGGGTGTTGAATTAGCTAAACCCAGAATTTCACAAGCAAGAATAAAAAGTAAGAAACGCACTAAGTCGCAGACAAAAAAGTTTGATCGAGATGATCTAAGTCAAGCGGATCAGCATTTGTTTGAAGTGCTTCGTCAAAAGCGAAAAGAAATTTCCAATGATCAAAACGTTGCGCCCTTTATTGTTTTTAGCGATCGCAGTTTAATCGAACTCGCGCTCAAAAAACCAAAAACAGCCGATGAATTTTTAAAAATTAGTGGGGTGGGCGAACACAAGCTCGCTGCATACGGTGATATTTTTATGGAAACGCTTAGCCAACAAATTGATTTGGGTAGCGTCTGAGTATCATGAAACTAATTTATTACGCCACGTAATATAACTCAGCGGCGCGATTAACATTAAAACAAGTCCAATGATTAAACCGGTTTCATATTGCATGGCTGAAATGTTAGCGATTGTGACCGGCGGAATAAATCCAACCATAATCGTGGCCACTCCACCGATGATCCCAATACCACCAACAGCAACCATACCCGCAACACCACCTGGGATTTTAAATGCA
>DAOUQR010000175.1 GCA_030625525.1 Pseudomonadota bacterium
TCCACAGTTGGAGAGCTTATGAATTCGCGAAAAATAATGATTATCGCTAATAAATAAACTAAACAAAATAATAATTGTTGGATGGCGAAATAGACTAAATTGCTATGAAATAAATTGATGTTATAAAATATCATTGCAGAAACGGAAAGAATGATAGCAGACGTCATTAATTTTTTATTTTCAGTACATGAAAACACAATGGCAGCTAGAAGGGGAATGATCATCATTTCAATTAACCACTCTGCAATCGTATAACCTTCAGCAAAGGGTGCGATAACAATAATTGCTAACGCAGCAACAATTAATATAATAAAGCGGCCACTAAGGACTAGTCGTTTTTTCATTTTTGATCCTAAATATAATGCAGTAAAATACGGGCACGATGATGAGTGTGAGTAAGGTTGCGAATGCGAGTCCCGACATGATGGTCACCGCCATGCCAATAAAAAACACGTCTGTTAAGAGTGGAATCATACCCAGTATGGTGGTGAGTGCTGCCATTGAAACCGGTCGCATACGACTAACCGCCGAATCAATCACTGCTTCGAATGGGGCTTTACCTCCTGCACGTTGTATTTCAATTTCATCAAGTAAAACAATAACATTTTTGATCAGCATTCCAATTAAACTTAAAAATCCTAATAAGGCCATAAATCCAAAAGATTCGCTTGTGATAAGTAAGCCCACGGTGACACCAATAATCGCAAAAGGGACGGTTAACCAGATAATTAAAGGCAGACGTAGACTATTAAATAATAGAATTGAAATAAAGATCATCAAAATTAATATCGGCGGAAGTTGGCCTGCTAATTTTTGCTGGGCTTCGGTTGAGCTTTCAAGTTCTCCACCCCATTGTCGCTCGTAACCCGGAGGGATTGGAATATCAAATATACCTTTGGTAATACGCTCAAAGACCATAATCGCGCTACCTGTGATCGGTGCACTTTGAGTTGTAATGGTGCGTTTTTTAGCGCGTCGATGTATGACGGCATCGTCCCAGGAAATATCAAAACTTGAGACAACCTGTCGTAATGGGATCACTTTATTTGTTGAAGGATTCCAGACTAAGACATCAAATAAATTTCGAATATCATCTTCACCTTCGCGTTCAGGTGATTGTGAACGTATGGGGATGAGCTCATCTCCTTCGCGGTAAATACCCACTTGCGTGCCACCGAATGTCGTCGCCAAGGCTTCAGCAACATTGGATCGAGTAATACCTGCGCGTCGGGCTTGTTCTTCGGAAATATCCGGCTGAATTAATTTCACGCGTTGTCGCCAATTGTCACGAATAGCCATGGTGTCTGGATCGTGTCTCATGACTGCTTTTGCTTTATCTGATAAGTCGCGTAGTACTTCAGGATCAGGGCCTACAAATCTAACTTCAACAGGAAATCCTTCACCGGGACCTAAGCGAATTTTTTCGAATCGAGGGTTGATGATGGGGAGTTCGCGCTTGATATATCCAACCACTTTTTTATTGATTGCGTCGATTTTATGATAGTCATCAACACGCGCTAATAAAATAGCATAACTACTGTATTGTTTTTCAGGAGAATAAACTAGTGTATATCTAGGCGCACCTGCGCCGACAAAACTTGAGATGGATTTAACGCCTTCTTGTTTACGCATGAATGTTTCGACTTTTTGAGTGTAATCATTGGTTACGCGAATATCGGTTCCTTCGGGCAACCATAAATGTAGCATCAAGTATTCACTCGTTCCGTTTGGAAAAAAACTTTTACCTAAAAATTGAAATCCATAAATGGCCAGAACCAAGCAACCACCAACGACACAAAGGGTTAACCATCGCACTTTCACCGCTCTAATTAAGAACTTACGGTAGACTAGAAAAAAACCTATGTTGTAAGGATCGACGGTTTCTTTGTCGGATACTTTTTCGGTTTTCAACATCATTGTACATAAAAGTGGGGTGATAGTGAGTGCAATAATCCAACTTAAACTGAGTGAGATCAGCATGACTTGAAATAATGAGCGGCAATATTCACCCGTGCTATCGGGAGATAAACCAATCGCTGCAAAGGCCAAGATTGCGATGACAGTGGCACCCAATAAGGGCATTTTATTTTGGTCAACCACTTCGACCGATGCTTTTAGCCCATCCATCCCTTTTTGCATGCGCACCAAGATGCCTTCAGTGATCACAATGGCATTATCGACTAACATTCCCAGGGCAATAATTAACGCACCCAAGGATATCCGTTGTAGATTGATCCCCCATAGATACATGACGATGATGGTTGCACACACTGTGATTAATAATACCATTCCAATCAGGATGCCACTGCGCATGCCCATAAATATCATGAGTATCATAATCACAATGGCAATCGCTTCGAGCAAATTAATCACAAAGCTGGTGACTGATTTTTCAACTATTTCACCTTGATAAAAAACGTAATCTAATTTGATGCCCAGGGGTAATTCAGTGCTTAATTCGCCAATTCGTTTTTCAATAGCTTTACCCATGTCTACGACATTACCGCCTGAGACAGTTGAAATCCCTAGTGCGATGGATTTTTTACCATTAAATCGCATATGTTGTTGAGGTGGAGAAATATATTCACGGCTGACCTCAGCGATATCTTTTAAATAAACTAGCTTGTTTGTTTTTTTACTTTTGATAATTAAATTTCGAATTTGATCAACGGTAGAAAATGTACCCGTCGGATCGATACGTAGATATTCAACTCCTACTCGCGAAGATCCGGATGGTGTTACTAAATTTTGTTGGCGTAGTGTCCGATATATTTCTTCAAGACTAACGCCAAAATTTGCAAGTGTTGCGCGAGATATTTTTACGTTGATTTGTTCTTGTTGGTCACCCCATATAATGACTTTTGAGACATCATCAACGAGTAAAAATTCACGTCGGAGATCTTTGGCGATTTCTTTGAGGTCATGATAGCTAAAGCCTTCACCCGTTAATGCCATTACCACACCATAGACATCACCATAATCATCATAAACAATGGATGGGCCAGCACCGGGTGGGAGAGAAGATTGCACATCATTTATTTTACGTCTTAACTCATCCCATACTTGAGGCAAGGTTTTTTTATCATACTTATCAAGCATTTTAACCGTGATCGTTGAAAGACCTGCTTTTGATTCTGACTTGAGTTTTGTTTTATAGACTTGGGCTAGTTCTTGAATTTTTGTTTCGATTTTTTCAGTGACTTCCTGTTCAACTTCTTCAGGTGATGCGCCAGGGTAGGGGGTTATAATAAGTGCGTCTTTAATAGTGAACTCAGGATCTTCTAATTGACCTAATTGCCCATATAAATAGATCCCTCCAACGACGAGCAGGAAGGTTACAACTAAGGTAACGACTCGCTTTTTAATGGCTGATTCAGCTATATTCATTATTACAACTCTTTTTATTTCTTGTGATTTTTTGTAATTCGGACCTTCATGTTTGGAGCTAGTTGGGAAAGGCCGGCTGTTACAACGACGTCACCGCCTTTCAATCCTTTTGATATGATGGCGTTGCCTTCGATGAGTTTTATTACGGTAACCGGCGTTTGATTGACCGTTTTGTTTTCTTGATTAACGAGCCATACAACATGCTGACCTTGATTGTTTGTCGCAACCGCTTGGCTAGGGAGCACATATTGATTGGCGTATTGTTCTTGGACTAGTTTAGCGAATAAGGTTGCCGTCATACCGGGTAAAATAAGAATTTCTTTGGGGGCGGGTAATGTGACTCTGACGTGGAAGGTTTGAGTCACGGGATCCGCTTCGGTACCAAATTCTTTGATTTTCACTGGAAATTTTTTGC
>DAOUQR010000242.1 GCA_030625525.1 Pseudomonadota bacterium
AAGCACGCCAAGATACAACCGTTGTTATTCACCCTCTTACTGATCACCGTCGTACTTTACCTTTAGAGAAAAAAGGTGAGTTGATTGAAGCGCATCCTGATTTCCAATTGGTTATTTCTTATAACCCCGGTTACCAGAGCATGATGAAAGATCTTAAGCAGTCAACTAAACAGCGTTTCACTGGTTTAGATTTTGATTACCCAGATTCAAAAGTAGAAACATCAATTGTTGTTAAAGAAGCAGGCATTGATGAAGCGATCGCGGCTAAACTAGTTAAAATTGCCCACACTGCCCGCCACTTAAAAGGCCACGGTCTTGATGAAGGTATCTCAACACGTTTGTTAGTGTATGCAGCAACCTTAATGAACAATGGTATCGAAGCAAAATCTGCTTGTCGTATGGCTCTTGTTACTCCAATTACGGATGACAAAGATATTCGTGATACGTTAATTCACTCTATTGATAGTATCTTTGGATAAAAGCTCCTGAACCACGGAGGTCACGGAGCTACACAGAGGAAAAGAAATTAGTATTTAACCTCTGTGTACCTCCGTGACCTCCGCGGTAAAAATTCTTTTGACTTTATATATCCGTTGGCCACAAACATGACAACTGAAACTGAATTTCCAGACTTTCGAAAAAAACTAAAATGTAACTTCGAGCAGATCGATGATTGCTTTGATGACTACATGAAAGATGTGTTGCGTAATTTAAGTGATCAAGGTGTTGAAGATTACTTAAAAGGCGCGTCTATGGTTTGCATGATCGGCCGTGGCTTTGAACCTGTCTTAGTTTATCTTGAAGAAATGCCAAACATCGCACGTGACTTAGGCGAAGAAATGCTTAGCATGGTTTCTCAAGCGGTTTGGGATATGTCACGTACGCCGAATGGTGTTTCTATTCCACCATTTATGCACTGTTTACCAGAAGCATCTCGTCGTCTTGGCACTAAAAAACACATGCAGCATTTTATCAAAATCATTTTCGAGATGATGCATGCGACTACCGGATCAATTCATGGTCACCACACCACATTCCCTAGTCCAGGTTTGCCTTCTCTATTGCAACAAATGCCATACTTACTTAGCCAACTTTCACTTGAAGGCTTAAAAAATTGGATTGAATACGGTGTTCGTAACTATAACGATCACCCTGAACGTCAAAAAGATTATTTCACTCTTCAGTCCGCCGATGCCAAAGCGATGTTGCAACGTGAACGTCACGGCACCTTATACATGGATAACGAACGCCAGTTAGATATGTACATGCGCAGCATGTGGGAAATGGATGAATACCTTGTTCCTTATTCATTAGGATTTGATGAGTTGCGCAAACCACAACCTTATTATGATCAATTAGGCATGCGTATCCCCGATGTGTTCGATGAAAAAAATGGTGTGTCGGGTATTGATCGTTATCGTATTGTTCTTGCACACATGGCGGGACATAAACGTTGGTCCGAAAGACAAATCGCCGATAACCTTTCACCTTTCCAACGTATTGCGGTTGAGTTATTAGAAGACTCTCGTGTCGAAGCATTAATGATGCGCGAGTATCCTGGCCTTAAAAAATACTTCATGGCGTTGCACCCAATCCCTGTTGAAGGCTCTTGTGATAACGAAACAGAATCTTGTGTACGTCATCGTTTAGCAATGTTGTCACGCGCGATACTTGATCAAAATCACGGTTATGAAAATCCAAAAATTCTTGATGCAGTTGAAAAATTTCATACTGCATTAAAAGATGGTGAATCAAGCAGTAAAGAGATGTTACAAATTGCTGTCTCATTCACGGCAAGAACGCGTTTGCAAAGTGATCAGCTACCGAAGATGCATTTTGAAAATACTGAAGTTGATTATCGTGATGACAACCGTCACATGTGGGTCTTCATCGAAGAAGATGATGAGCCTGAAGATATTCAAGCGAAACCTCAAGAAGCAGAGCAAGAAGAAGTGGATGGTTTACCGCCACGTCATTATCAAGAATGGGACTACAATACCTTCAGCTACAAACCTGACTGGGTTACATTGTATGAATCATTGCATCAACCGGGTAATGCCTCTGACATTGATAAAATTTTAGATAAACATTCTGCATTAGCAAATTATTTAAAACGTCTATTAGATTTATTAAAACCACAACATTATGTGCGTCAGCGTTATCAGGAAGAAGGTAGTGAATTAGACCTCGACGTTGCAA
This sequence comes from Pseudomonadota bacterium, assembly GCA_030625525.1. Classification (GTDB taxonomy): domain Bacteria; phylum Pseudomonadota; class Gammaproteobacteria; order DAOUQR01; family DAOUQR01; genus DAOUQR01. The sequence goes on from DAOUQR010000242.1 coordinate 2,200, forward strand.
TTCGTTCTATCATCGACTTTAAAAGTGGTGCGCAACCTGACCCACGCATTAACATGAATCATAAACATGATGGTCGTGACTTTGCCGTTTTATTGTTAATGGATTTATCTGCTTCATTAAATGAAGTACCCGATGGCAGTACGCAAAGTATCCTCGAACTCAGCCGTGAGGCAGCAACATTGCTTGGCTGGTCTATCGAACAACTGGGGGATAAGTTTGCTATTGCTGGTTTCCATTCAGATACTCGACACAATGTTCGTTACCATCATATAAAAGGCTTTGCTGAACATTGGGATGACTCGGTAAAAGCAAGACTTGCGGCAATAGAACCTGGCTACTCAACCCGTATGGGTGCAGCCGTTCGCCATGCATCACATTATTTAGAGGGCCAAACAGCTGATAAAAAATTATTGTTAATTCTTACAGATGGCGAACCTGCTGATATTGATGTTAGCGATGACAAATTATTAATTGAAGACACCCATAAAGCTGTTGAAGAATTATCAAGCAAAGGTATTTATACCCATTGCATTAGCCTGGATAAAAAAGCTGATGAGTATATTGCAGATATTTTTGGTAACAATGGTTACACCGTTATTGATAATATCGAAAAGCTACCAGAACAACTGCCAAAATTGTTTATGTCTTTAACAGCCTAATTTTTTATTTAAGAACATCATTATGAAAAACATTATTACAGCATCTATTCATTTTTCTTTTAA
>DAOUQR010000287.1 GCA_030625525.1 Pseudomonadota bacterium
AAACGACATTTGGCCGCTTATAAAAAATTCAAGGCGTTGGTGGATGAGTGGAAGGGATTTGCTGCAGAGCTGGCAAAACTGCGAATTGATGAGGCTAAAAAACGGAAATAAGCGCTGGAGAACTCGGTACTCTCAAGTTAGGCAACAAAAATATAAAAAGTGAAGAGGATTTTGAAAGTGCTATCGTCCACGACATTGAACTTTTTCTACTGTCTATGGGAGCGGGGTTTACATTTCAAGAGCGACAAAAAATCATTGAGATAGATGGAGATCATTTTAAAATTGATCTACTGATGTATAACCGCCGATTACAATGTATGGTGGCCATTGAGCTTAAACTCGGAGAGTTCAAACCCCAAGATAAAGGGCAAATTGAACTTTATTTACGTTGGTTAGAAAAATACGAAAAACAACCGGGCGAAAATCCACCTCTTGGTATTATTCTATGCTCGGAAAAGTCGCATGAAAGAGTTGAATTATTAGCGTTAGATAAAACAGGCATACATGTATCACAGTTCTTAACTGAACTACCTCCAAAGAAATTATTTGAAGAACGTCTTCATCAGGCCATTAAGAAAGCACGGGAGCGCTATGGTGAATAAACGACATCAAGATAAAAGATCTAGAAGAGCCAGAAGAGACAGAAGAGACAGAAGTACTCACGTTTGTTAAACCAGTGATCTTGTAATGGGCATAGAATTTAAACCAAGATTTTGTACGTCAATCTCTGTCCGACCTTTAATTTCTGTGTGTTTATACCTGGGTTCCAATCTTTGAGTAATTGGATCGACACGCGTAGGCGTTTTGCGATATGAATAACATTATCCCCAGATTTGATCACGTATTTCTTCGTGACAGGGATGGCTGGATTTCTGTGAGGCTCGTGCGCATTAACCGTTGTCCATATTATTAATTTTTCACCGACACGTAAGCCGTGATTTTTCTTTAAGTGATTCCAAAATCGAATAGCAGCAGCTTGGGTGTGGTAGCGCTTTGCGATTTTCGAATACGTATCACGATGTTTAACCGTATAGTCTACTTTTTGTGGGCCGAGAGTGGCTATATGACTGGTGATATAACGACGCTGCTGTTCAATTTGAGAATGTGGCAAGTGTTTTTTAGCTTTGGGAATTAACAACACCTGCCCAATGCGTATCGTATTGCTAGCCAATTTATTGATTTCTTTAATCAGTCGTAATGACGAATGATAGCGATGCGATATTTTTGATAAACTATCACCGGACTTAACCGCGTGTCGTAACCAAGTAACGCGTTTTTCATTGGGTAATTTTGCTAAGTTCGTTTTAAATTTATCGACGGCATCAATCGGTAATACAATGGCGTAAGGGCCGGATGGATCCGTTGCCCAGCGATTGTAGCCTGGATTTAATCGATAAAGTTCTTTTAATGAAATCCCCGCTAATTTAGCCGCATGGGTTAAATCAATTTGCGAGCCAACATCGATACGTTGAAAATAAGCTTCGTTTGGAATTTTAGGTAACTGAATCGGGTAACGACTCGGGTGACTAATAATCGCAGCCAGGGCTAATAATCTCGGCACATAGGCTTCGGTTTCACGCGGCAATTTTAAATGCCAAAAATCAGTGTTTTCACCGTCTTTTTGATTACGACGAATCGCATTTTGGACCGTACCCTCACCAGAGTCATAAGCGGCAATTGCTTGTAACCAACGCCCATCAAAAAAGTTATGTAAATAAAATAAGTAGTCTAAGGCCGCTTTTGTTGAACGGTGAATATCACGTCGCCCGTCATACCACCAATCTTGTTTTACGCCAAATCCAGTGCCAGTCCCCGGCATGATTTGCCATAAGCCCGCAGCACCCGCTCCTGAATAAGCAAAGGGGTTATAAGCACTTTCAATCATCGGTATCAGCGCTAGCTCACCCGGCAGGCCGCGTTGTTTGACTTGTTGTTTAATATAGTAAAGATACGGCTTAGATTGGACCGCGAGTTTATACACATACTTTGGATGCTGCATAAACCAATGAATTTGTTTTTGAACTTCAGGGTTGCGGTAACTACGACGCAGAGTGAAACTCCGTCGCAAACCCGGCCAGATAGGTGTGCTATCAGCCTGTTTAACGGGTTGTGAAGCGGTTGTTTGTGATGCACTCGTGTCAGACTGTGTTGTGGTACAGCCTGATAAGAATAATACACTCAAGAACGCTATGACTATTTTTGTTTTTAAAGCTTTAAAATGCATCGCGGGAATATAGCGAAATTTTGCCCAGGAGACAAGCGATTATTTACTTGCTTTTTTGGCGTAAATGTGTACAGTGTGCTGGGTGTTATTTAGTTATACCCATCCCACCTGAAGATGCGATATTTAAATGAGAGGGGT
>DAOUQR010000073.1 GCA_030625525.1 Pseudomonadota bacterium
CGAAGCTTATGTAAATAAAAATGAAACACTGAAGGATTTCGTAAATTCAGCGAGACATTTCTGGGAAAAGAATTTCATATCGTGGGATCGACAATTTATAAAAAACGCTCTGGATTCGTTTACGAATGATATCGAAGAAACTTTTTTAACCGATAAAATCAACATCTTTATAATAGCGGCGCTGGCTAAAACGAGCCGCAAGAAAAGTGGCGCCTATAACTATACTATAGACAGCCTCGTATTAAAAAAAGAACGCAGAAAAGAATTCCGAAAGTCACCTGCAGCACGTGCTAAATTCATTGAATTAGTCTTCGAACATTATTTTTCTGAAGAAAACAAAGTGAAAAGAAGCCCCGCTAACGATTATCTATTCAAAGCAAAGCTCAGTAAACTTGCTCAAGAGTTCGGAATCAATGTTTTTGACATAGACAATAAAGATTTCCAAAAAGCCTGCTTCCCGTTTTACCAACGTCGCGAAGTCTATGACAAAAAATTATTATCATTCGTTAAGTTCTGTAAGAAAAATGGAATGGGTGATGTTTTGCAAAATCTCGAGGAACTTCCCCAAACTGCAGGATTCACCGATAAAAAATCCAGTGAGAAATTAGTTGATATTTTAAATGTATTTTCTGTTCAGTATGCTAATTTTTACAAAAATCAGTACAAACACAACAAAACCAAACACTACGAAACCAAAAAAGCATTTTTAACGCATTTCGCAACACTTGCAAACCACTTTAACATTGACAAAGAGACGGTCGACTTAAACGACGTTGCAAAATACTGCTTAAACAAACATTACAAAGACACGTTAATTCGCGCCGCACGTACGTTTCAATTCGCCATCAAATATGGTGATGAACATCGCTTCTTATTCCGCCAACGTCGTTTTAAATCTCAACGCAATTGGTTTTCACGAGACTTTGAACTCAATTATTTTAAAGACAAGTCACCAGAAAAATACAAACGAAACAACGCCTATCGCAGGGCACGCGATCAAATTCGCGGCGAACCCGAGTTTATGTTGCTCTTAAAATTCATGCGTAAAAACATATCAAGCACCGCATTGAATAATCTACAGGCCTATTTTGACTCTGTATTAAGCGACGAAACATACCCGAATCCCGAAAACAAAATGTGGGCATTTTGCTACGGACTTCGCTATGTCTGGGATAATCTCAATGGACATAATAATACACAACGCATAAATGAACTCGATCCTGTTTTCGATGCCGCAAGCATTAGCTTAATAACTCTCAACAACAAACAGCTAAAAGAGTTTAAAAAATTAATCAACCATACGGCTGAAGCTTGGGGCTTGCCTCAAATGGTCAAAAACCAAGACAAACTCGAGCAAGCGTTTGATAATACTTATGATTCAACTATTGGTGATGTGGGCCATAATTACGACCAAGCACACCAATTATCAGAAAAACGTCGTCGTCATCAGCGAAAAAAAACATTGCGAATCTACGGGGTTGGCCTTACGACTATCGTTGCATGCGGTGAAGCAGGCGTCGCTGTCGCAGGGGCTTTAGCCCTTGGCCTTACTTTCGGCGTTGCCCTCTTAATTGCTGCAGGAGCCTTATTATGTAACTTCGTACTGTTCATGGGTGCTTGCTATTTCACCCTTAAAACCTTTAATCTTGATTTTGAAAAATTCTTTATTAAAGGCGATAAAAAAGGCCTACAAAAAATACTCCCATTTACCAATACAGCATTAGCGTTAACAGGCGGCATATTTTTCGGATTATTATCCATCGAGTCGATGGTAACATTTTTATCATTTGTCGCTCTTAAAGGTGTCTTGGTCGGCGCACCTACCTGGGCTATTTTAGGACCAGCAATCGCCATTGCATTTGTCAGTACAATTGTTTTGACTTGCTTGTTCTTTGCCATTATGCACATTAATTTATTTGTCAGAAATCACCTTAAAGAACATGGTTTGAAAAAATTCGGTAATATTTTTCGTCGCATTTTCGGCCGAAGGATTGCCGAAAAAACCTCACAACTCATTCCGCGTATTGTGGTTAACGTCATTACGTTCGGTATTGCATCCATCTTATTTGCAGCTGTTTCATTTGCATTTTTTAAAGTAGGACTCAAAAGTAATTTCATTGTCTTTCATCAATACTTTAAAGTGTCGTCGAGTGCATCAAATGTATTAGGGTATGTTATAAACACGCTGGGTACCGGCGGCAATGCTGCATTTAACTTAAAGGGCACCTTTCTCGGCTCATTCCGCTTCAAAGATTATCTAGGCCGAATGTCCAGTCATGTTAAAACTTATGTTTCAGATTGGTATAAATATGGTAAAAAGGAAGCGATGCAACGCTTGTATGATCGCGTTCGAGAACGTTATTACACTAATCCCGATGTTGCGATGCAGGCAGTAACGAATGAAGGAAAATACATTCTTATGCTCGTGAGTGCTATTTTAAATGGCTTTGGTCAAGCTGCAAATGGCGGTGATTTGGGTGCTTATTTTCATCCAAAAACACTTGTCACCCTATTTGCTTATCTCGGTTTCGCTGCCTGGGGTGCTAACTCTATCGGCAGTAATACAAATGAAGCCGCTGAGGTATTTGGTACAGAGCATGTTGGGTTTAAGACACAAAAAGCCTATGATATTGAACACAAAGCGCTTGAGGATGTTGAGACTGATACAATTGTTGAGGATGCAATGATTGAAAAACCCGATGAGAAAGCCACTTCATGGAACTTTTTCAAGAAAGTCAGTTTCACTAGTAAGGATAATTCCAGCTTGAAAAATGATGCAGTCAAAAAAGAATTTGGTCTGCATCCAAAAGCAATTATGTAAATAACATTTGAGCTAATTCTGGATCCCGCGGTAAGTGCAAGTAGGGTGCAAGCCTATATTCTTTTCATCATACAATTACTGAGCTTGTGCAAAATGGTTTCGCCGAGAATCTCGTATTGGCCTACAAACCCCAAAAGTGGTACAATCCGCGCAACTTTTTCCCAACTTAATCACCATGACTCAGCACACATTTGAACAACGTAAACGTGACCATATCCGCCTAGCTTTAAAACCTGAAAATGAAGCAACCGGTGGCAGTGGATTATCACGTGTTCACTTACAGCATGAAGCCTTACCTGATTTGGACTTTAACGAGATATCGATTGAAAGCACGCGTTTATCCACGCCCTGCTCTTCACCCTTTCTTGTCAGTTCAATGACCGCCGGGCATGCTGATGCAGTGAATATCAATCATGTGCTACTCGAAGCTTGCCAACAAACCGGTTGGGCGATGGGGGTCGGTTCACAGCGGCGTCAATTGAATGATCCCTCGGCTAAATCAGAATGGGCTACGGTGAGAGATATCGCGCCTGATGTGTTTTTATTGGGTAACCTCGGTATCGCACAAGTTATTACGACGCCAATTTCGCAGATCCAAACATTAGTCGAATCATTACAAGCCAATGCTTTATTCATTCATCTCAATGCGCTACAAGAATGCATGCAACCTGAAGGTACGCCCCAATTTAAACAGGGCTTAGATGCGATCACCTCACTCGCCAACGAATTATCCGTGCCCGTCATTATTAAAGAAACCGGTTGTGGTTTCAGCGAATCGACTTTAAATCGATTGAAAAACACCGGCATTGCAGCGGTTGATATCTCTGGATTCGGCGGCACACATTGGGGTCGCATCGAAGGCGATCGCGCTGAATCAATACCCCATATCGCACAGGCTGCACAAACCTTTGCACATTGGGGGATCAGCACTGTTGATAGTTTGCTCGCGGCACGATCGATTCAACCAAATTATGAAATCTGGGCATCCGGCGGTATACGCTCAGGCTTAGATGCCGCTAAATGTATCGCTTTAGGAGCCAACATGGTGGGCTTTGCCAAACCCATGCTGCAAGCCGCACTCAAAGGCACTGAGGCCGTTATCAAAAGCATGCGGCAAATTGAATATGAATTAAAAGTCACCCTGTTTTGCACAGGCTCTAAAAATTTAACAGCTTTATCTCATACAGTGAGATCAGGCACTTGAAGCAAGAACGGGAGAAAAATCATGTCACTCAATGACAAGGCTGAAACTTTATTTAAAGGATTTTCAAAACTCAATCGCAAAGAACGTTTTGCGCGTCTCGTTGAAATGGGCGCACTCACTCAAAATGATATAGAAAATATGCAAACGGATCGCACCCTCTCCTGCGATTTGGCAGAAAAATTTATCGAAAATGTCATCGGCTATTATCAATTGCCGTTAGGGGTTGCGACTAATTTTAATATTGATGGAATGGACAAAGTGATTCCGATGGCGGTTGAAGAAACCTCTATTATTGCAGCGCTAAGTAAAACCGCAAAATGGATCCGACAATACGGTCACATTACCACCGAAGTGATCGGCAATACATTGATCGGGCAAATCCAAATCGCAAAAGTCAAAAATTTTGACACCGTTAAAAATACAATCCTTCTCAACAAAGACTATTTAATTGAACTCGCTAATAAAAACCCAGCAAGCAGCATGGTCAAACGCGGTGGCGGTGTGCGTGATATCAGCGTGCGTCGTGTTGCCAGAGATGACAAAAACGACATGGCCGTCATTCATCTTTATATTGATACCTGCGATGCCATGGGGGCCAATACGATTATTCAAATTTGCGAATTTCTTAAAGATCCCATCGAGCAATTAACCGATGAAATCGTGACGATGTGTATTTTATCGAATTTAAATGACAGTAAATTAACAAAGGCAACTGTCACCATTCACAATGTCGAAAAAGACTTAGGTGAGAAAATTCACGAAGCCTCAATTTTTGCAGAATGTGATCCTTACCGTGCTGCAACAGCTAACAAAGGTGTGCTCAATGGGATTGATCCTATCTTGATTGCCACCGGTAATGATTGGCGTGCCGTTGAAGCCGGCATGCATGCCTATGCGGTTCGTGACGGTCAATACCGATCTATCACTCGCTGGCGTTATGAAGACGGTGATTTAATCGGTGAACTCATCGCGCCAATCACTGTCGGTATCGTCGGCGGTGTAACGCGTTTACACCCAACGGCTGCCATGTGTTTACGTATGCTCGGCACCGAATCAGCTAATGACTTATCTCGCATCATCGCCGCCGTGGGTCTGGTTCAAAACCTCGGTGCATTGCGCGCGCTCATCACACTCGGTTTTACTGAAGGTCATATGAAATTACACATCAATAATTTAACTTTAAGTGCGGGCGCTATGGGTGATGAAATTCCGGTCCTCAAAAAACGCTTAGAAGATTGGTTGGCATTTCACAAACAAGTCACGTTATCGAAAGCCGTCGAAATACTGAATGAACTAAGAGCGACGTTAAAAATAAGTTCGGAATAAAAAGCGAAATTTAACACGATGATTAAACTCACTGCGCCAGCAAAAACCTTTATTTTTGGTGAATACATTGCCTTAATCGATGGCCCGACGTTAATCGCGACAACCGAACCGTTTTTTGAATTAAGAATTGAAGACTCGCTTGATGAAGCGCTCATTCATATTCACCCGGATAGCCCTGCCGGACAATTTTATCAATCTGAAAAAAAATATTTCGTAAGTAAAAAAATTGAATTTTGTGATCCCTATGAAGGGTGCGGAGGCTATGGCGCATCCAGTGCACAATTTTTATTGCTGTATGAATACCGTTATGGCAAAACGGATTGGAAAACACTGCGTGATTGTTACCAAGGTTTTGCTTGGAATGGTAAAGGTATCAAACCCAGTGGTGCCGATGTTATTGCGCAAGTAACAGGAGGGATCACTGAATTTTGTGCGGATACGCAGGTTTTGAAAAAACATATGTGGCCCTTTAAAGAGGCCGTTTTTAGCATCGTACACACGCAAAAAAAATTGGCGACTCATGAACATTTACAAACCTTATGTGCCTCCGAGGATAAGCATTTTCTCGCGTTAGATGATTTGAGTGATTTGATCCAAATTGCTGCTCAGGGTATTCACGCATTTAAACAGCAAGACCTTGATGCTTTTATTCATGCCATCAATGCCTATCAAACAGCCTTAGAACAACACGGCTGGTTGGCTCCGCATAGTGCACAATTACTATCAGAATACCGCGCACAACCCCATGTGCTTGCCGCAAAAGCCTGCGGCGCAATGGGTGCCGACACCTTGTTTCTAGTACAAACACCCCTTTAATTCACAGCTTGACTGGGATCAGGCCTGATGCCTGAGGCCTGACCCTCAAAACCAAAATTGTGGT
>DAOUQR010000105.1 GCA_030625525.1 Pseudomonadota bacterium
CTTTGATTTATATTTTTGTAAGCTTTATGACGGCGCTCGTCAAGATTCGGGCGATCCGTTTAAATGGGCCGATCAGATCATTGCGCATTATGAATCACTGGGCGTTGAGCCCATACATAAAACTCTAGTCTTCAGTGATTCTTTAACCATCGAAAAAGCCTTTGCGATTTATCATCATGTGAAGGGCAGGGCGATACCCTTTTTTGGAATAGGTACTCATCTAACGAATGACATGGGGTATCCGACGGTTGATATGGTCATAAAAATGACCCAGTGTAACCACCAGCCTGTTGCTAAATTAAGCGATTCACCGGGTAAAACACTCTGTACCGACAATAAGTATCTCAATGACTTACGTGAATTGTTTCAACTTAATTAAGATAGTTTTGCACAGGTTACACTTAGAGCTGAAATTTTCACCGATTTTCTCACCATTCTGTAATAGATCTAACCATTGTCGCGTAAGCTATTGATTTTAAATGATTTTGCGCCTTGGTCTATTTCTTGCGCAAAACTCAAAACCCGCATAGCTGCGCGGAATACACAGTGAAATAAGAACTTACCCACAAAGTTATCCACAGAAATTGTGGATAAAAAAACACTTGAAATTAAGCGATTTTATCTATATAAAGTATTTCTAACCCTTAATGTTCACTTAAGGTTCGTTTGATAACATAGTAAACATTGTTTAGGTGTGATTTAGCAGTATTTCTCAATCTAGTTGTAAATCATAGTTGTATTTAGTTGTAATGTAGTAGGGCGCAAGTTGTATAGAAGTAAGCGTTTTGAAGGAAGTGAAGCTTCTTTCAGCAAAGTAAAAAAGGGATCCGTCAAAAACTCTAAACGTAATCGTTCAGGGCTTGAGTATAGCTATGCACGTTTACAAACATTGCTTGGTAAGCCCGAGCAACTAGAACGACAGGCGGTACATGATTTGAGGGCAAGCCTGATTGCGGCAGCCCAATGGTCTAAGACTGTTGGAAAGAATTTGCCTGAAGAGCTGTCATTACTTGTTAGAATAAGCAACGTTATCGAATCTTTAAATTTACCTAAAAATTTCACGGGTCTTGAACTGAATAAGATACAAGCACACTTTCTTCATGCACTTGACCAGCTGCATTCAAAAGTTAAATCAAATCATCAAAAATATATAACAAAAAAAATCATTACAGATCAGCTCTTATTAGATCGTTTGCCACAACAAATCCCCTTTGCACTGAATATGGACCCGATTAAATGGTATGCGTCTGTTGCCTCTCATATTGATTGGTATCAAACTCGTAGTAAAACTAACCCTTCTATGCCTAACTTAATCCCTAAAGGAAGTACTCGTAGTGGTGGCGGTTCGAAATATTATCGTACATTGAAACGAGCTAAAACAGCAATTGCTACCGATTCAGAAAGTGTTGATGTATTGACACCTAAAACATCCTTGCGAACACGCTCTCTAACCTTAGGTCATTTAACTGAACGTGGAGGTCACGTGATCACTCCCCGTAAACAACACGTTCATGAACGAGTGATGAGCATTAATATTGACGGTAGAAAAGTAGAATTATTGGGTAATCAGCTTGATATAGCTGATGTGCGCTCAAAGAGAATGCTTGATAGAAAGTTAGTTCAGCAAATAGAAATTACAAGCCAGCAAATGGTCGCTTTGATTGGAAAAAACAAGAAAAAATTACCGAAGGCTGCACTTAATACCCATAGTCTTATTGATAATATGCCGCCTCTTGATAATTATAAAGAACAAACCGTTAGACTAACTGCGGAACAAGTTGGACCACGTCAAAGAAAGATCACACAGTCTCGGGCCATGCATATCTCTGCCAGAGATTATTTAGAGTCTATCGCAAAGAACCTCGATCTTCAGGTGACACAAGTAAAAGCCAGAGACGCTGAACTCGGTCATCTACGTGCAAATTCGCATTTTGGTCAAAATAAAGCAGAGAATTTGGTCGTGATGTCTCAATATTGCAACACGCTGATGATGATCGTCGAAGAGTATTTAGGCATTGTTGCGAAATCAAATGGTTATGTTGATTTTGTTGTTCGTGCTTCTTTAGAACGTGGGACGCATATTGCCCGAGAGATAGAGTATTCGATTAAGCTACCTAATCATCGCCAGATTAAAATTTGTATTCCGGCATTTCCAGCGACAGGCAACGTTGCAAAAGTACCCCTTAAACTCTTTGATATTATGCCGAAGGTCGTTGCTTACTTGAGCGGCTATAAGCCTGAAAAAGCTAAACGTAGTTTGTCTTATTCGCAAGAGACTGAAACGGAACAAACTGAGAAGGCACTTCCGTCTCCGCTATTCTACTTTTAATAATAATCTAAAGCGTGCTTTCTAATAATTCTGTTATAATTTAATCCTCTTTAATTATAGGTTAACTCACCAATGAAACTCAATAATACGAGCGCAATTATTACCGGTGCAGCTTCGGGGATGGGTTATGCCGTCGCAAAAATGCTTGCCTCACAAGGAGCAAAGCTTGGATTAATTGATCTTAATCAAGATCAACTCAACGAGGTTGCTGAAGAGCTAGGTGGTGTTGCTATTGCTTGTGACGTGAGTCAATCTGAGCAAGTGACTGATGCCTTTGATAAAATTCGCGAGCAACAGGGTATCGCTAGAATTTGTGTGAACTGTGCGGGGATAGCGCCAGCTGGCCGTATCGTTACCAAACAGGGCCCCATGCCTTTGGATGATTTTTCTCGCGTTATCAATGTAAACTTAATCGGGACGTTCAACGTCATGCGAATTGCTGCTGCCCACATGTATGAAGCTGAGCCCTTGGGAGAATCACAGGAGCGAGGCATTATTATTAATACCGCATCGGTTGCAGCGTTTGAAGGTCAAATTGGTCAAGCGGCTTATAGTGCTTCAAAGGGCGGGGTGGTTGCTATGATGTTACCGGCTGCAAGAGAATTTGCGAATTTTGGCATTCGTGTTAATACGGTTGCACCGGGTATTGTCGCTACACCGATGTTAACGGCCATGCCTGAACAGGTTCAGGAAGCTTTGGCGGCGAGTGTCCCGTTTCCAAAACGCTTAGCGAAACCTGAAGAATTTGCAAAATTAGTGTGTCATATCATCGATAATGAAATGATTAACGCTGAAACGATACGCTTAGATGGCGCAATTAGAATGCAGGCTAAATAATAAAATCAAAACGCTGGCGGAGAGTAGGCTTTATCTGCCGGTGATTGTAGTAATGAAATGGCAAATTTAACAATTTGTAGTTCAGGTAAACCAAGACCTAATTTACCTTCTTTTAGTAGCGCCTGAAAAGATGCTTTGATTTCCTCAGCCTGTGCTTTTGGTAATTCATTTATTCTTTTATTCAAATAGTCTTTAGCTTGTTGTAACTTGACGGGATCAAAGCTTTCTTCTCTTTTATTTAAATAAGATTGATAAAAAAGATAAGCAAATTGCTTTTGATATAACATTGCAAAGTTTGCAGTGATGCGGTCAAAGCTGCCGCCCCCGGCACTCGCTTTAAGTGCAAGTTGTGTGAATTGATTAAGCTCTTTAGTAAAGTCTCTAAATTCAGCATTTGCCCCCATCAGTGGGCCTTTGCTTGATTTTCCAAGTGCGGCTTTCATGTCGTCTATTCGTTGTTGATAACACAAACCATAAGCCTGAATCGCCTCAACAATATCGATCGTTGAACCACCTTGTTTTTCTGAATAGGCATTGATCCAATCTGATGAGTTTTGTTTTAAAGCGGTTTGACAATCCACCTTCTCTTGGTTTGCAAAGCAAGTCGTTGTCAGCATTAAAAATAAAACGAATGATTTTTTTAGCATTTTTTTTCCTAAGCCTGTTTATCGGCAACGAATATACGTAATCAATGAGATTACCATTAATAAACAGCAAGTGATACTCAGGGGGGTTGCATTTGTCTCGGGCAGCAAGGCCGCGACCGCAGATGCAATTGATATTCCGAGGAGCGGTAATGCACCGATAAGTGCTAAAGCACTTCCCGCAATGTTTGGAAAGAGACTCATACTGTGGGTTAAGCAATTTGGATAAATCAGCCCTACACCTAAAAATGCAAATGCGACGGGAATTACGATCGCTGTCACAGTGAATATCCCAGCTAAACTTAAAGCTAACATAATAACGACCGAGATTAATGCCAGCAGTATCCCACTCAATGCCAATGTACGCGGCGCTGCATACCTTAGTAAATATTTATTTAAGATCGAGCCGATCAAATAAGCGATCCCGGTTATGACAATAGTGCGACCGTAGGAGACAGGATTTAATCCCAGTTTATTTTGTAATAAAAAAGGGGCTGTCACATTTACAAATATAATGATTGCATAACTCATGGTCATCGCAACCAACGATCCGATAAAGGATTTATTCGACAAGATGATTTTAAAATTAGCCATGATTTTCTTGATATGGATTGAGTGTCGGTTCTCTGGCTTTAATGTTTCGCCCATAAAGAAAACGTTCAAAATAAAAAGTATTAAGCCATAGATAAACATTAAGTAAAAATTCGCCTGCCAGCCAAGGTGCGTTTGTAAATATCCGCCAATCACCGGGGCAAGTATCGGCCCCAAGCCCCATACGATGGTCATGTTAGCAATAATTGTTGATAGTCGCTGAAGGTTATAAGTGTCACTAACCGATGCGCGAATCGTGGTGATCGTTATGCCGGCACCGATCCCTTGGAAAAATCGGGCGGGCATCATCCAGCCAATATACGGAAGTAGGGCTGTCAATAACGCGCCAATTGAATAAAGGGTTAATCCAAGTAAGATAAATCGGTAACGTCCAAATCGGTCGGAAAGTGGCCCACTGATTATTAATGCTAAAGACATACCGATTAAATAGCTCGTTAGCAAATGTTGTATCGTGCCGTTCGATGCCCCTAAATATCTGGCCATCGCTGGCAAAGAAGGCATATAAATATCTACCGCCATTTGACCAATCAGCATCATGAACAAAACAATGATAGATAAATCACGTTTGACATTTTTTTTGATCACAAGTTGAATCCTAAGGTGCTGTTGGAAAAATCAGTCCGGGCATTATCGCACACGTAAAAACAGAGCGCTAGAGTAGGTCGGACAAACTGGATGGCGATTGAATGAGCGCT
>DAOUQR010000291.1 GCA_030625525.1 Pseudomonadota bacterium
ATATTTAAGGGCTCACTTTGTCGCGTGATAGTTGAGACTTTATAAGAATAAAAGGGTGCGTCATCACCAACGGAAGCATCAATCGCACAGGTTCCAACAACTTTTTTAGCCTCTGTATCTTCCAATACAAAAAAATAATAACCGGGCAAATGTTCATCTGGATTTTTATTCGCTTGCAGTGATTGTTCGATGCGGTGTGATAAAATTTTCTTATCTGCTGGCAAACTAGTTAAGCCCATGCCGCGAACTTCGGCTAGCTCATAAATGTCATTTAAATCGGCTTTTTGAACGGAGCGAACGAGCATGACCATTATAAAGTTACCTTCCCTTGTGCAATTTTTTCTAATAACACCGTCATCAATTGAGCGCGCTCAACCAAACTTGGCAAGATGATATATTCATCCGTGCTGTGAATAAAGCCTCCGCGAACCCCCATGCTGTCAACGACTGGCAAACCTTTGGCGGCAAGATTATTACCGTCACAACAACCGCCACTGGCTTGAACGTTAATTGTTTGACCCAAGTCACCAGCCGTTGCGACAACCATATCCAACAAGGCTTGTAATGGTGGATTAATAATTTTGGGACCTCGCCCAAAGTCACCATGCATTTCTAATTTAATCCCATCCATTTGCGCGATAGTGTTTTTACAATCTTGCAATGCGCTGAAAACCCACGCTTCATCTACTGGTTGCTGGTGCCTGACATCCACATGAAAAACGCATAAATCAGGGATCACATTCAAGGGGCCGCCACCGCGAACCCGTCCAACATTTAAGGTCACGCCATCGCGTTGTCCATTAAGTTGATGAATAAGACGCATGCACTCAGCGGCAGCAATGATCGCGCTTCGTCCTTTCGCAAAAGAACGACCCGAATGAGCGGCTTGGCCATGAACGACAAATGAAAATCGCCCACTGCCTTTACGTTTACCTGCAATCGCACCATCAGGGGTCATGCTCGGTTCAAAAACAAATCCGCACTTAAACTGCGGAACTAAGGATTCTAAATGAGAAGCTGAACCGAGTGAGCCGATTTCTTCATCCGCATTCACACACACCGTCCACCCTAATTGTTTGGCATGTTCAGAACGTTCAAACGCTTGCAATGCGTACAGCATCACCAATAAACCACCTTTCATATCGGTCACGCCAGGGCCATTCCAGGTGTGATCATCAATCGGCTTAACGCTTTGAAAAGGATGATCCGGGGGATAAACGGTATCCATATGGCCGGTTAAAAGCACTTGATGCGGCGCATTCGGACGTTGGCGAATTTGGATCAAGGGCCCCAGCGCAACTTCATGCAATTGACCATCATCCCCCATTTCGAAAGCATCTGGGAAATTTATTCGCTGAATATCATGACTCAAATCAGCAAATTCCGTTTGAATGACATCGGCCATCCGCTCTAAACCTGCCAAATGATACGTACCAGAATTAATGTTAGACCAGATCCGCAAGTGCTCGCACATATTGCTGTATTCAGATTCCAACCAACTGAAATTTTGCTGTGACATGATGAACCTCCTTTTTCATCTAATCTATGACTATAGTAGATTGTTGGTAAACTGCAAAGGTGCTACTATCCCGGCCAGAGTAGCTGTGGAGGACTAGCCATTTTTAGCTTTATAAAAAGAGTGATTGGCCGCAAGGAAAGCAAGCAACAAAATTTACCTAAAATTGATGATGCTGTGATTATTTCGCGTGACCAACACCCCATGTCTCAATCGAATATTAGCAATAATGCGATTAAGGTATTGAACCGTTTACAACAAAAAGGCTTTCGCGCCTATTTGGTGGGTGGTAGCGTGCGTGATTTGTTGATCCATCGTCAACCGAAAGATTTCGATGTAGCGACGAATGCGCATCCCGATCAAATTCGTGAATTGTTTCGTAATTGCCGACTGATTGGCCGACGTTTTCGCCTAGCGCATATTTTGTTTGGCCGTGAAATTATCGAAGTAGCGACCTTTCGAGCCGCCAGCCCAAAACGCAAATCACACAAGGGTCACCAGCGCTCTGAAGAAGGCATGATCATCCGCGATAATGTCTATGGCACACTGGTGGATGATGTCTGGCGACGCGATTTCACGATTAATGCACTGTATTATGATATCTCTGATGGGTCGATTGTTGATTATACAAACGGGGTTGAAGACGTGATGAACCGCACCATTCGCATGATTGGTGATCCGGAGGAGCGTTATCGTGAAGATCCAGTACGCATGCTGCGTGCGATCCGCTTCGCTGGAAAATTAGATTTCAACATTGATGAAGCTTCAGCTAAACCTATTTATACTTTAGCAAACTTACTCGAAGGAGTACCTTC
>DAOUQR010000185.1 GCA_030625525.1 Pseudomonadota bacterium
TAACGAACACTCACCGAGAATGACGGGCGCTGGCCACAACAAACTTAACTGTCTGTTGAAGTAGTCGACGGGCAGCGGCGTTTGCTGCAACCACACCCGCATAAGGTGTGTCGCTCTGGGTCTGCACGGTTGTTGTGAACAAGCGACTGGCTATGATGCGATCCGTTTTTTCATTAATCAAATCAACGCTCAGGCTCATAACAATACGACTCGGTTTAGCAATGAAATCTTGTTTTAAAGCTAATAACTTTGTGGCAACACGATAATTTGTTTCAACCGAGCTAGGGGCACTCACCACTGCTTTAAAATACCGCGTGTTTTTTAAACTTTGTACCAACAGGGGCTGTAACATTTGCGCCGGTTGCGCAACCCATTCATGTTTAGCAAACGCTTTTAATTCGTAAGGTTTGATGGTGTAGAGCATTTCAGAACTTTGTAATTCAGACGTCGCTTTAGGAACAGCCACCACGATGGTATTGTCAGTTGGGCGCTTCGCCAACGTTAAGCGGCTACTCGTATGAATCGCATAATTATTTATAAGCGGTGTTTTAACCGGGCCACATCCGGCGAGTAACAGTGCCGTTAAAATAATAATGAATTTATACACGACATTTATCTCCAAATATATTTTTAGACATCTCTACTTTTCACCCGGCCCCAGGACCGCTGGCACTTTACCCCGAACGAGCATTGCCGGGTTTTGCTTGAGTTGCTTCGATAAAATTTTAATATTACCCGCCGCCGCATTCAGTTGATGAATTAAATTCGTTGCCGGCGGTAATGCTTGTTCACGTAAAGTGTGCAATGCTCTTCGGGCAGAACGCATCGTCAATCCAGCTTGCTTGCCTGCTTCACTGATATTGCCACTCATGATTTTTATGGCGCGCAAATCATCTTCAAGTTTCGTCGCAATTTGAGGAAAGCGTTGACTGGCTTTGGATGAATTTTTCATCAGTGTACGTGCAGACGCTAACATCTCTTCAAACTCATCGCTATTGTCTGCCAACATTTGGGTAAATTTATCGATATTGCGTAAGCTGTCTGTGATGGCTTTGGTATTTTGCTGATCAAACACATTTTTAAAACTGTTGCTGATATCTTTAATATTGCCTGAAACTTCGCGCAACACCGTATCCAATTGTGTAAACAACGAGGGCTGCGAAGGTATCACCGGATATTTTTGTCCTGGTTTAGCTCGCAATGGCTCCCCTGTCGCATTTTTTGCTGACAAACCCATATATGCAATGCCTGTAATACCTTGTGCTTGTAATATGGCATAAGTACTTGTCGTGACCGGCGTGCCTTGCTCAACTTGCAAGGTCAAAATAACTTGTTGTGGATTATTGTGATTCAATTCGATTTTTTTAACGTATCCGACGGGGTCACCGTTAAATTTAACGGCTGCTTGATCGCTCAAACCTGAGACGGTTTCATTCATGTAAACAAGGTAAGTATCGTAGGCTTTCGAGCGTGTGCCCGCTGTCATCCAAAATCCAAGCATGACGATGCCTGCACCCAGTACCAAAACAAAAAAACCAACAATGGTGTAGTTAACTCGCGATTCCATTAAGCAAGCCTAGCATGTCATGCTTGCTTTATAAACCTTTGACCGCGTGTACCGCTGAAATATTTTTGGATAATCGGATTAGAATTTTGAACCAATTGCCCCATCGGCTCACACGCCAATACTTTTCCCTCACCCAAAAATGCGACACGATCCGTGACCGTCCAAAGGGTATCTAAATCGTGAGTCACCAGGGTAATGGTTAAATTAAGATTGTCGCGTAGTTTAATGATCAAATTGTCGAGCGCTTCCGCACTTTGAGGATCCAAACCGGCCGTGGGTTCATCTAGAAATAATAATTCCGGATCGAGCGCCAGAGCCCGTGCACACGCAGCGCGCTTTTGCATACCACCTGACAGTTCTGCCGGACTTTTATAAGCCGCATCAATGGGCAGGCCAACTAAGGCAATTTTTAATAAAGCCACTTCACGCTGCATCTGATCACTGAGATTGGTAAATTCGTTCAGTGGAAACATCACATTTTCGAGAATACTTAAGGAACTAAATAAGGCGCTACGTTGAAACATCATTCCCCAGCGCTGCCGAAGCAACTTAGCTTCCGTTAAGCTACATCGTTGCACATCCACATCTAAGACTTTAATGTCACCCGCGGTTGGCTTTTGCAGCATAATAATGCTTCGCAAAATGGTTGTTTTACCACTCCCGCTTCCACCCACAATCGCTATAATTTCACCTCGGTTGATGGTTAAATTAACGTCTTCATGAACCCAGTGGCCACCGAGATAATTTTTTAAACCTTTAATATCAACAACAGGATTGTTCATCTTAAATGCCCGCCATACTGAAAAACACTGAAAAGAGGGCATCCACGATGATGATTAAAAATAACGCCTGCACCACAGATTTTGTGGTTTGCAGTCCCACACTGTCTGCGCTGTAACTAACACGAAACCCTTGAAAGCAACCAACAGCGCCAATCACTAAGGCAAACACCGGCGCTTTTACCAAACCAATAATATAGTTATCCAGTTTTACTTCACTTTGAAAACGGGTCATAAAATCATGGTAGTGAATGCCCAAGGTCACTTTCGCCATCACCATCGATCCAATCACGCCAAAAATATCCGACCAAAACGTTAAAAGAGGAAAGGCGATCATCAAGCCAAATATCCGAGGTAACACTAAGCGATCAATCGGCGAAATCCCCATGGTTCGCAGCGCATCAATTTCTTCATTCACTTTCATCGTCCCTAAAAACGCAGTGTACGATGAGGCCGTTCGACCAGCGACAATGATCGATGCGATTAAGGGTCCGAACTCACGTAAAATCGCAATCCCTGTGAGATTTACAATAAATACATTCGCACCATACACTTCAAGCTGCACACCCATTTGATACGCGAGAACAACACCAATCAAAAGGGACAAAAATGCAATGATCCCCAGGGCTTGATAGCCGGTCTGATAAATATTGTTAATAATGCTTGCCCACTGGATACGCTGAGGGTAGCGAATTTGGCGCAACATGCTGAAAGCCAATTCGCCAATAAAAATCAAAAAATCATCTGCTTGTAAGTATTTCTGGTAAGACGTTTCCCCTAAACGATACAGCCAATTATGCCGTGGCGGTTTTTCGAGCGGTGCCATGATTTCAGCAAGATATTGCTGAACCAGCTCTAGCAGATTTTTATATCTGTTTGCGAAGTTTTCAAAATTGATCTTAGCGCCATCTTCCTTAAGCGGTGCCAAAGTTTTTGCAAGCAACCAAGCGCCTGCGCTGTCCATTTGGCTGATCTTATCCCCATCCACAACCATTTCCGTGACCTGTGGCCAATCAAATTTTTGCAATTGATTTGAGATCGTATTGATACCGGCTGACGTCCAAGCGCCGCGGCATTCTAGAAAAGACCCTTCTGGATCCAGATTGTATTCAGCGAGTTCTGCTGGCTGCATAATATGATCGGGGACATCAAAAAAATTGAGTATACCCGATCAGCTTT
>DAOUQR010000183.1 GCA_030625525.1 Pseudomonadota bacterium
AGATATTGTGAAAGCCCTACAAAAACACTACGCGTCTCTCGGACGTTTAAATTCTTGTGGCCAAAGCTTATTTCACGCGGCAGCGCAAGAAGGTCACGTAGATATCCTTGCATACTTATC
This sequence comes from Pseudomonadota bacterium, assembly GCA_030625525.1. Classification (GTDB taxonomy): domain Bacteria; phylum Pseudomonadota; class Gammaproteobacteria; order DAOUQR01; family DAOUQR01; genus DAOUQR01. The sequence goes on from DAOUQR010000183.1 coordinate 121, forward strand.
AACCGCGGTAGGTGGTCAGGATGCAAAACAACACTATCTTCTAGAACAATTTGACGACAAGAAACGCTCTCCACTACATTGTGCAGCACAGGGGGATCGCCCCAAGGCCATTGAGTGGCTACTCAAAAACGGGGCAATCATTAATCAAAATAGTAATGAAGGAACAGCATTAAAAATTGCTGTGGACAGTGGCAGCTTTCTAGCGACCTGTAAATTAATCGAACTCGGCGCATCACTCAATGTGCAGCCTAAAGAAAGAAACGCTTTCCCTAACCTGGTCAGATATTTAGATGCCTGTAGAGTTTACAGCAACTATGTCGGTCAAAATAAAATAATTATAATACTCGGGCTCGATACAAAATCAACGAACGCACTGACTTATATCGATTTAAATAAAATCGCGCGTCACTATTATGAAAGCGGCAAAACAAAAATCGATCAAAACCAATTAACCAAAGCCTTAGATTGTTTTAGAAAAGCGGCCGCCTTACAACCGGATAACCGCACCTTCCAGACAGCCTTGGGAAAACTAGCCTATAGTTGTGGTGATCTACCCTGCGCGCTGGATGCATTGACTCTCGGTTTAGATAAAGGCGATATGCGCCTCCTAATTGCTAAAGAGCAACTTCAAATTGTTAACATCATTCAACATGAACTCGATGAAAAACTTCCACCTCAACTAAAATCACCAAGAAAGATTTTAATTGAGATCCAAGAAAACATCCTTCAATTAGGTGAGAGAGTCAAACAAATTCATCCTTATATTAATGAGTGTATGACACGCTGGTTTGATGAGGTTTTTTCAGAAGAAAAACCAAGCCGTGCACTTAAAAAACTCTCTCAACTCATGGGCAAAATAAACGATGTCATTAAACACTCATCCCCTATTGACGTGATGATAGAACAGAAAATTGCTGCATTGAATGATAAAGTCGTTAGCGCGGATCAGCTCATCGGTCGAGTGGAAGCCATTCAAACGCTTGAGAACGCCTATAAAAAAGTATCTCGCGGTGGATCTTCTCTACTTCTCGTTTCTGGTCCAGAAGGTGTCGGTAAAAAAACCGTCGTCGATGTCGCACTGCGAAAAACGGCTGAGCAAAAAGGCTATTACCTCCACATCAAATTCGATTTGCTCGCCACACAACCCTTTAGCGCCATTATCAAAGGTATGTCACGTTTACTAAAAAACATCATGAAAGAAGATAAAGGCAGCCGACGTTACTGGAAAAATGCCTTAACCAAATCCTTAGGTGAAAACGCCGGCCTCATGGTGGACTTAATTCCCGGACTTAAAGGCATTATCGGTCGCCAAAAATCTGTCGCAAAATTACAAGAAAGCAATGCGATTAACCGCTTCCTATTTGTTTTCAAACAAATGATTGAAGCCTTCTGTAAGAAAAACCATCCGTTAGTGATTTGTTTAGAAGGTTTGCAATGGGCGGATGATACGAGCTTTAAAGTGTTAAAACGATTAATCGAAGGTGGGTTTAATGAGTACTTGTTAATTGTCGGAACCTATCAACCAGAATCTTGTAAAGACGATCACCCGCTTTACCAAATGGATAAAGAATTAAACGAAAATGGTGACAAGGTAGAACATTTAGTCATTGATAATTTCATCTTTGACGAACTTGAACTCTTAGTTGCAGAACGTCTGAAAGGCCCTGTGGCTGCTGTAAGAACGCTCGCAAAAGAAATTTATGCGTTCACACAAGGTAATCCATTTCACACAAAACAACTCTTAAATTCTTTAAAACAAAATGATCAAATTAAATTTGATCGCACAAAGAACATATGGCGACGCAACACTCAAACATCAATTGAGCAGTTTCAATGTGTTGAAGAACTCATGACTCAACGTCTAGAAGATATCAGCGAAGACGGCCTGGAAATGCTGCGCATTGCTGCCTGTTTCGGTCATTCATTTTCACTATCGAACCTAGCTATTGCGATGGAAAAACATGAAGATGATTTAAAGCCATCCCTCACCGAAGCAAAAGCATTGCGTCTCATTGTAAGCACTCATGAGGGAAAAACCGAAGAGCTTGAGTTTGTTAATAAGAATTTAAAACAAGCCGTCTATGGCCAAATGACAAAAGATGAGAAAAAGGAACAACATTTAACGATCGGGAAACTGCTAAAGTCAGCGTATGGTTACTCAATCGAAAAACTAACACCTGAACAAGCTATGACCGTGATGGGTCATATTAATCACGCGATTGATGAATCGCTAGGTAAACAGAATAAAATGTTAGCCAAAAGCTATGCGAAGATGAATTTAAAAGCCGCAAAAGCCGCCACCTCTTCTCAAGCAAAATATGGCTTTTTATCAAAAGCCATTGAGATACTTTCCTTTAAACATTGGGCATCCGAGTATGATCTGTCAGTTGAACTATATAGTAAGTGCATTCAATCCGCTTATTTGATTAATGATGAAGAATACGCGAATAAACTTTATAACATTGCGCTCTCAGAAGTTAAAACCATCAGTGAACATACTCAGTTTTATTTTATTAAATTCGATCATATGATGCGTAAGAGTCGTTTTGACGATGCAACGGATGTGATGAAAGGGTGTTTGGGAATGCTTGGATTTAAGTTAAATAGTTCCGTGCCAAGAGTCTCGATTATTGCAAATTTGATAAAGGTGAAAGCAGGACTAGGTCTGTGGATGAACAAACATGGAGGTACAACAGAGGCAGTTACAGATCATATTATTGAACAGATATCTAAGGAGATTAGCAGTGAAAAAGTTGCGCAAGCCGAAAAAGTAGAGTTAGCTATCATTTGTTACAACAAGTTACAGATCACGGCTTTTCTTTCTAAAAATAACAATTTATTCGCGTGGCTTGTGTCACAAAACATGCAGCTGTCATTAAAAAACGGTTTTTCAAAAAGAACTGCAGCCCGCGTGCTAAACGGTTACTCATCACTCATGGCGACTTCCGCACAATTACGAAAGCAAGGTGGCATACAGGAGGCTGTTCGACTAAATGATATCGCACTAAGATTGCTTGAAGAATACCCAGATGATGAAACTGAATCCGTTGTAAAATTTTTCACCGCGTTTTCAATTCTTGTGTGGACAATAAACATAGGTACTAATGATTATTTATTCAACCTCTTCGAAGATAGTCGCTCAGCATCCATCAGAACGGGTAGTAATGAATTAATATACGCGTGTTCGGCGATTATTAGCTTTTATGCCGGTGGACGAAGCATCAAGGAAACAAATAACTCTTATCAAAGACTTTTTCCGCTCATCAGACACTCTAAAAATCAGCTATTTATAGATGGCGTTAACGTTATCTGGAGAACCAATGAGTGGTTTATCGATGATGAAAAATATAACGAAAACGTTGATGCTAAAGAGTGGATTGACTTACTGAAAAAACATGGCGCTGACAACGCTGGAGTATTTTATGCCTATTTATTTCGAGCATTATTCATTAGAGGTAAGCATCAGGAGGCCCT
>DAOUQR010000204.1 GCA_030625525.1 Pseudomonadota bacterium
GTCGTTATCTCAAGGCTAAGGCCTGCTTCTTTAAGGCAAAGCAAGAAAATAAACAAGAATTAATGACAGAGCATCGCAGCGCTATGGACGATTTGCGATTGCAAGCTATCACGCAGTTTAGCAAAAACAATTCACACCTCATGGCGCAGATTAAATTGACACTAATGGATATTGATGATGAAAATATGCTCCACAATCGACTGCTAACCCTCAAGCAAATTGACCCAACATTAGAGTTGACGCAACACAGAACTCAGTGGTTATTTAAATGCGACGTTATTAGCCAAGCAGACCTTAATACATTGACTAATATGAGTGCTCGCGTTTTGGCATCGTCAGTTGTAACACCAGCGCCGAGTTGTAGATAATAATGAGCGTAGCGCTTAATTGATATCCGCTGTTATGGGTGGCGAAAAGCGCGCACCTCAGTTCTCGAAGTGTTGAGCCGGGATGGCTTGGCAGTTATTTGCCCGCTTGATGGGCTTTCCAGTTAAAAAGTGCCAATTGACCCAGAAATGAACTCCATTTGATAGGGCCTATCCTGCAAGACACAATAAGGCATGGGAATAATAAAAAGCAAAGAGCTGCGAATTTATCCAATCACGTATAGCGGTGTTCGTCCGCACTACACCTTATGTACACTCGGTAGCCGACAATTTCTTGTGCGTGATTCGAATATGTCGTACAATCTCGGAGTAGATAATGGAAATAGGCGATAAATTATGATCCATAGAATGCTCAAGATACCCACAGATGAAAACTTACTACTGTTCGGTGCAAGGGGCACAGGTAAAACCACGCTACTAAAACATAGCCCCTTATATGAAAAAGCGGTGGTGATTAATTTATTAAAAGGTGATGTGGAGCGCCAGTTTAGAAATGATCCCGATGCACTGGCAGAGATTGTCAAAGCGATGCCCGCACAGCAAACACATGTCATTGTCGATGAAGTACAAAAAGTGCCAAAACTATTAGATATCGTCCATGACTTAATTGAAAATACTTCTAAAAAGTTTATTCTCACGGGCTCCAGCGCCAGGAAATTAAAATATGGTGGTGCTAATTTATTGGCTGGACGTGCATTTGTCTATCACCTTTTTCCATTCAATTATTTTGAGGTAACCGACACCTTTATATTAAATGATAGTTTGCGATGGGGCATGCTCCCTAAAATATTCAGTTATGTAACCGATGATAAGAAACATCGCTTTCTTGAAGCTTATACCAACACGTATTTAAAAGAAGAGATATGGGGAGAGCAAATCGTTCGCCAACTCGATCCATTCAGACACTTTTTGGAAGTTGCTGCCCAGATGAATGGTAAGCAAGTGAATTTTTCGAATATGGCAAGGGATGTCGGTGTGACAGATAAAACCATCAATGAATACTTTGCTATTCTGGAAGATACCCTGATAGGTTTTTACTTAAATCCCTACCAACATTCATTTAGAAAACGTTTAAGCAAAACGCCAAAGTTCTATTTTTTTGATCCGGGCGTTGTTAGAGCATTACAGGGTCAATTATCAGTGCCTTTAACAGAGCAAACAAGTGTGTATGGTGATGTCTTTGAGCATTTTATTATTTTGCAATGTAAGCAATTAGCAAGCTATACGAACAGTGAATATCGATTTTCTTACTTAGCCACAAAGGATGGTGCCGAGGTAGATCTAGTCGTTGAAAGGCCAGGTAAAAAAATATTATTCATTGAAATTAAGAGTGCCAAGCAAGTAGAGGCGCGTCACCTGAGAACCTTGCTTGCGATGTCAAAGGATCATGGCGATTGTGAAGCAGTTTGCTTTAGCCGAGATAATTTTGTAAAGCAAATTGACGGCATAACCGTTTATCCATGGCAAGCTGGGATAGAGCATTATTTTTTAAATTCCGGAACATAAATAAAAGGAGGGGAGGGGATGGCTGAGCGATCAATCGATCCTGTAGAATCAAACCAGCTGCTTAAGGCTTCATCCGCTTATATACAAGCAGCGACCAGTGATAATACCCGTCGCGCTTATCAATCCGATATTAACCATTTTGTTAAAGCGGTTTTCTCATTACCTGCGACACCGGATTGTTTGATTCGCTATTTAGAAAGTTGTGCGAACAGCCATAATCCAAGAACCTTGCATCGACGCATGACTGCGCTTCGTCAGTGGCATCAGTTAAAAGGGGAGGATGATCCCACACAAGATCCCACTGTGAAGAAAACGCTGATGGGGATCCGCCGTCTGCACGGCAGACCACGCCAACAAGCGATGCCACTGACATTGAAAGATCTCGATGCGATCGTCGCGAGTTTAGATGAAGTCGGCACTTTGAAATCCATTCGAGACAAGTCGTTATTGCTGGTTGGATTTTTTGCAGCCCTGAGGCGTTCAGAATTGGTGGCTCTGACGTGGGAGCAAATCAACTTCGTGAGTGAGGGGATGATCATCACGTTGCCGCGCTCGAAAACCGATCAAAGCGGGCAGGGCGCTCAGTGTGCAATTCCCTTTGGTCGTGATGCAAAATGTCCTGTGCGAGCATTACTAGCCTGGCGACAAGCCGCCGGTGGTAGGAGCGGACCTATTTTCAAGCGACTTTCAAAATACCAGACAATCGGCACCAACCCCATCAGCGCCCATCAATTCAATGCCATTATCAAGCAATCGGTGAAGTCAGCGGGCCTCCCGTTTGCAGACCAGTACTCAGGCCATTCCGTTCGCCGTGGATTTGCAACGGAGTCTGCCCGATTAGGTGCATCGCTGTCGACCATTAAACACCACGGCCGCTGGCTCACCACAAAAACCGTGGTGGAATATATCGAAGCAGGGCGGCAGTTTAGTGATAGTGCTGTCAATGTGATGTTTGCTGAAAGCTAAGTATTTTTCTAAGCCTTGTGAAATATCAGGGCAGGATCCGCTAGAAGCAAAATAAACAAAAATATTGATCCCATAGCGGGTTCGCTCTACATTTAAGGTTAAGGAGTGTGCTTATGAACATTAGGCCAATTAGTCAGATAAGGACGAGACATTACTGCCACGCCCTCTCTGACTAAATGAAACTTTTCTCCGAAAATGTCAGACGACCCCATTGAAAATGAAATTTTAATAAATTAGTATTGTTTAGTTAATTTAAGACATATTAAAAACATTGTGGGTGGCTATCTATACGTAGCCATTTACCCTATTTCAGGCAGTAAAAATGATAACTTTAAAAGACATTATCGGTGATTTCGAACAAGAAATAGATGAAAGAAATTTGGTGGTTTATAAGAAACTGCTGGAGATATTAGTTTACATAAACACATGTGACGTGCATTGGCACAGAAATCGCAATTATATATTGCG
>DAOUQR010000087.1 GCA_030625525.1 Pseudomonadota bacterium
AAATCTACACCCCAAGTTTAGGCGAACAATTCCCCGGACGAGATTGGATCTTAACCCGCATTCTCTGGTTATCGGGTCTCGAACCCGGTAAAAACCGTTTCGGTACCGTCGACACAATGCAACGTTATATTTACATTCACGGCTCACCCGACAGTGTCGATATGGGACACCCTGGCTCACGAGGCTGTATTCGAATGCGAAACTCCGACCTAACCGAGCTTTTCGAACACATCAAACCCGGAATACGCGTGAATATTACTGAAGACTGATCCCACACGTGGTCATTTTTATGGTAGAATAGCGCACATTTTGCAACGGCTTGAAAGAGATTATGGCAAACAAAAATCAGCGTTTATACCGAATCAGTTTTTACCATCAAGAAAATACCATTTATGAAATTTATGCGCGCTCAGTTGCTGAATGTGATATGTGGGGGTTTCTACAAGTTGAAAACTTCGTCTTTGGTGAAAATTCTTCTGTGGTGATTGACCCCTCAGAAGAGCGCCTAAAATTAGAATTCAGCGGCGTTAAACGCACATATATTCCAATGCAATCAGTCCTTCGTGTCGACGAAGTGACGCAAGAGGGCGTGGCCAGAATTCATGAGGCATCAGAGGGCAAAACCAACATTAGTCATTTTCCGAGTCGCCCACAAACTAAAGAATAAAAGGAACATCTTACCCATGAGCATTCCAAAACACATCCGTGAAGTTTATGCAAAATCAACCTGCCTTTACTCTAACGAACAAATCAATGTCGCCCTTGAAAAAATGGCGAAAGAAATTCACGAACGTTTGTCTGAAAGCAATCCTATTATTTTATGTGTGATGATCGGTGGCTTAGTTCCCTTAGGTAATTTATTACCGCACTTGGATTTTCCAATGGAACTTGATTATGTTCATGCTACACGTTACCGCGGTAAAACCGTTGGAACAGAATTAGAATGGCTAGTGAAACCCCGTTCTGATTTAACCGATCGGACCGTTTTAATTGTTGATGATATTCTTGATGGTGGGATCACGCTGGCAGCCATTATTGAGTATTGTAAACAACAAGGCGCCAAAGAAGTTTTAAGTGCCGTTCTCGTCGACAAGCACCACAAACGCGTTGAAAATGGTTTGGATCACGCTGATTTTGTTGGTTTAGAAGTGGATGACCATTTTATTTTTGGTTATGGCATGGATTACAACGAATATCTCAGAAATGCCCCCGGTATTTACCAGGTCGCGCCAGAGCATGAGTAAACTTGCCATATTGGGTACCGCGGGATTATTACAAATCCCGCACTTTGAAATTACTGATCGCTTCGAAGTTGAAACGCCTTACGGTAAACCCAGCAGCGCTTTAATTCATGGCTTATTGCAGGGTGAAAAAATTATTTTACTCATGCGAAATAGCGAAGAGGGCAACATCCCCCCGCATGCCATTAATTACCGTGCAAATATTTGGGCATTACACAAAGCCGGCGTTTCTCATATTTTATCTATTGCCCCCGTGAATGGCATTCGCGCCGATATGATCCCTGGAAAAATCGTCACACCCGATCAAATTATTGATTATACATTCGATCGTGAACATTCCTTTCATACGAATGAATTTAGTGCGGCGCAACACATTGATTTTCGTATGCCTTACACGGAAAATTTTCGACAAGAATTAATTAAGCTCGCCCATGAACATCATATCGATTTAATTGAAGATGGAACGTACGCTGTGATACAAGGGCCGCGCCTAACGACATTAGCTGAAACAAATCGTTTGGAAAAAGACGGCTGTCACATGACCGGTATGACCGCAATGCCAGAAGCCATCTTAGCGCGCGAACTCGATATGCACTATAGCTCCTTATGCATCATCACGCATAAAGCAGCAGGACGACGTGCTTTTATTAAATCAACTAGCCAGGCACTCTCACCGGTATTGAAACAAGGTTTAGCCCAACTGCATCAATTGATTGCCCAGAGTGTCATCGAATTACCAACAATAATAAGTCCAATCAATGAATCAATCGCAATCGATTAATCAACAAGTTCTGAGTATTACGCATCATTTTCTATCTGAAATGGAAGCGTCACGTGCTAAACGGTCTCTAGATATTAGTTCGGAATTAGAACGTGATTTAGGCATTGATAGTTTGGGGCGCATGGAGTTATTTTCGCGATTTGAAAAGCAGTTTCATGTTACTTTGCCAAGTGACGTTATTGCAACGGCACAAAGTTTAAAAGAAATTTCACGAAGCATTCAACAACTCGGACCTTCGCAAGCAACGGTTCAGCATGACGTGGTTGAAGGATTGCTGCCCAGTCCATTTAACCCGGATGAATGCGACAATTTCCTCGACGTGCTTTTAGGGTATGCAAAGCAAGATCCGAATCGTCCACATATTTATTTATGGGATGAACATGACGAAGAAAAAATTATTACTTATGGTGAACTCTATGACGCCGCTTCCCAAGTCGCCGCGGGATTAATCGCGCGCGGTTTAAAGCCAACCGAAACCGTCGCACTGATGTTACCCAGTGACGAACGATTTTTTGCAGCGTTTTGGGGAATTATTCTTGCTGGAGGAATTCCAGTACCGATTTATCCGCCTTTTCGCGCTGATCAAATCGAAGATTATATCCGTCGTGAATCTAAAATTTTAGACAACGCACAAGTGCGTTTTTTAATAACCTTTCATGCGGCGGAAAGTCTTAGCCACATTATTCAGGGTTTTATTCCCAGTCTTATTTCAGTCCTTACTATGGACGAAGTTAAGCAAGCGTATGATGTGCTCCCAGAGCTTAGTTTAGAATCAAGTGATGCCGCATTGATCCAATACACCTCCGGTAGCACGGGCGATCCCAAAGGTGTGTTACTCACACACGGTAATTTATTAGCAAATCTCCGCGCAGCGGGTAAAGCGATTGGTGTGCAGCCGGGGGATTCGATCGTCAGTTGGTTGCCGCTGTATCACGACATGGGACTCATTGGCACGTGGTTGGGTGCACTTTATTATGGCGTGCCGACGACCATCATGTCGCCGTTAACGTTTTTATCTAAACCTGCAAGATGGCTCTGGGCGATCCACTATCATCGCGCCAGTATTTCTGCAGCCCCGAATTTTGCTTATGAATTGTGTATTCGCAAGATCCAAGATCATGAATTAGAAGGGCTCGATCTCTCCTGTTGGCGTTTAGCGTTCAACGGCGCCGAAGCGATTTCTGCGCACACACTCAAACGGTTTACAGAAAAATTTTCGCGTTATGGTTTTCGCGCTAAAGCCTTATATCCTGTCTATGGATTAGCAGAATCAACAGTTGCTTTAACATTTCCCCCGCCGGGACGTGAGCCTCATATCGATACAATTGAAAGAGATGAATTATTAACACATCACCGCGCTGTAGCATGCGATTCATCATCAATTGAATCCTTGGATATTGTGGGCTGTGGTTTTCCATTGAAATCACACGAAATTAGAATTGTCGATGAAAATGATCAAGCCGTAAAAGATCGCTTAGTCGGCCACATTCAATTTCGAGGCCCATCAACGATGCACGGTTATTTTCGCAATCCAGAGGCAACAGCAAAAGCGCTGCACGACGGTTGGTTAGATACCGGTGATTTAGGGTATTCGATTGCCGGTGAATTATTCGTGACCGGACGCAGTAAAGATTTAATTATTAAAGCCGGCCGCAATATTTATCCACAAGAAATCGAAGATGTCGTTGCTGAAATTGAAGGGGTACGCAAAGGCTGTGTTGTCGCGTTCGGCGAATTTGATCAACTCTCCACAACTGAAAAACTGGTGGTCGTTGTCGAAATCAAACCGGATCATGAACAATCGAAAAACGCATTAGAACAAATAATCACAGCAACCATTGTTGATGAAATTGGCTTGCCACCGGATCATATTATTTTTGTATCTCCCCACACCATCCCAAAAACATCGAGCGGAAAATTACGTCGCAGTGCCTGCAAACAACTCTATTTAACGGGGAAATTACATAAACAGACACCTGCAGCCTGGTTCCAAGCAAGTAAAATGTTTCTCAAATCTGCCTGGGTACGAAGTAAGCGATTCGTTTTTAAATTTGGACGCTACCTTTATGCTGCTTATATGATGGCGGTTGTGTTACTCAGTATATTATTTATTTCTGCAGTGATATCAATATTAACACCCGAAAAAGCAGCCATTTTTGCAAAGCATTGGGCCACGTGGCTTGCCAGGTTGTGTTTGATTCGCATCCGTATTAACGATATCCGAACACAAGCGTATGACAAAAATGTGGTGTATGTTTCTAATCATGCTAGCTATATCGATGCGTTCATTTTTACGGCCATCATGCCACCGGGCACGCAATTTGTTGGCAAACAAGAGTTGTTAGATCTGCCTCTTTTTGGTCGAGTCATGAAAAAAATCGGACACATTGCCGTTGATCGCATGGACTTTGCAAAAAGCATAGAATCGGTTGATCAAATTGAACAATCGTTAAAAGCAAAACGCAGCATCTTTATTTTCCCCGAAGGTACATTCACCTATGCAACTGGTATTCGGCCGTTCAAGTTAGGGGCGTTTAAAGTTGTACTGGAAACCCAAACCGCAATTGTACCTATGGCATTAGAGGGGACTCGCTATGTTTTAAGAGATGGTGAGCTACCGAGACCCGGTCGTGTGACAGTGACGATAGGCGATCCGATTATACCGGCTAGCAAAGACTGGTCTGAGATCACACGTCTTCGCAATGAAACACGTGACTTCATCTCAAAATATTCCGGCGAGAAACCTCTCGATCTAGTTAAAGCGGGAGCCGAATAAGCTAAGTTTTTGCTCGAAAATTTATCTTCCACAGGATTAATCCACCCACGATTAGAAAGATAATAGTCGAAGATAACCCCAATCGCTGATTTTCAGTGGCTCTAGTAATGTATGCGAGCAACCACGGGCCAATGAAAACCGTCACCTTGCCAGAGAAGGCAAACAAGCCAAAAAATTCATTCACTTTTTCTTTAGGTGTGATGCGAGCCATCATAGAGCGTGAGGCCGCTTGGATCGGCCCCATGAATAAGCCAGCGGGTAGCCCAAAACACCAAAACAGGAATTTGCTTTGTGCAAACAAAATCGCTGTACCAAAGATAAGCAAGCCAAAAATCGAGATCAGTATCGTTGGCTTCGCACCGAACCAATCATCTAACCAAGCAAAAGAAACCGCACCGAGTCCTGCCGTCACATTCATCGCAATCCCAAATTGCAGCACTTCTGTAAAGCTCATGTGAAACGTGCCGACTGCATAAATCCCACCAAAAGCAAAAATCGTATTCATGCCGTCGATATAAAACATGCGGGCTAATAAAAATTTCCAAATTAACGGGTAATTTTTTAATGATCGCAATGTTGCCACTAAATCTCGAATGCCTGCTTTCATCGCCGGATATAAAGCATAACCTTTTCCTCGACTATCAGGTACAAACCAAAATAATGGGATGGCAAAGAGTAAAAACCAAAGGCTGATAAAGGGACCGCAGATACGGATATGGGCTGAATTAGCGGAAGGTAACCATTGAGGAGGGTGTTGGATAAAGAAAGTTAAGACTGTGAGTAAACAGACCAATCCGCCAAAGTAGCCCAATCCCCAACCCCAGCCAGAAATACGGCCCAGATATTCTTCGGGCGCAATCGATGGCAACATTGC
>DAOUQR010000092.1 GCA_030625525.1 Pseudomonadota bacterium
AGCAAGTAGGGGATCGCCACCGCTAAAAATCACTTCATTAATATTTGGATCCGCCGCAATATAGTCAACGGCCTGTTGCCAACCACGTCGTCCAGGATTGTTTTCTTCATAAGGAAAATGCCGTCTAAAACAATAGCGACAATTGATGGCACATGCACCGGTGACTGTCAGTAGTACTCGAGAGCGATATTTATGGATTAGGCCGGGAATTGGGTTCGATGAGCGCTCATCCAAAGGATCGATGACAAACTCGCTGGAATAATGCTGTTCATTTGCGGTTGGTAAGACTTGTAGCAGTAGGGGATCATGGAGATCGCCCCGTCGCATTTTTGCCACAAAACTGCGAGGCACACGCGTTCTAAATTGTTGGTGCGCAGACACATCAGCCAGATGTTCGGGTAAACCAACGGCGGCGAGCAAATCTTTCGGTGTACTAAACCCTTGTGCCAGGGCTTGTTGCCAAGCTATCATACGCGCCTTTTACGGTAAAACCCCTACGGAGTCAATATGGCAAGCTATAGCACAAACGAATTCAAGAACGGTTTAAAGATCATGATTGATGGCAGCCCTTGTTCGATTATTGAATGCGATTTTGTGAAACCCGGTAAAGGCCAGGCGTTTACTCGCATTAAGATCCGTAACTTAGTGAGCGGTCGCGTGGTTGAGCGCACCTATAAATCAGGCGAATCTTTAGAAGCCGCGGATGTGGTAGAAACCGAAATGCAGTATCTTTATAACGATGAAGATGCTTACCATTTTATGGACCCAACGTCTTTTGAACAGCTCGCCGCGTCAAATGAGGCTGTAGGCGATACAAAAGATTGGCTCAAGGAACAAGATGTCTATACGTTGACTTTATATAATGGCTCACCTATCGCGGTTGAACCCCCTAATTTTGTGACCTTAAAAATTATTGAAACCGATCCGGGTATGCGAGGGGATACCTCGGGTGGCGGTAATAAACCTGCGAAGCTCGAAACAGGCGCTGTGGTAAAAGTGCCCTTATTTGTACAAGAAGGTGAAATTATCAAAGTCGACACTCGATCGGGTGATTATGTTTCTCGCGTAAAAAGCTAAACAACCCAAGTGGGGTCAGGTCTCAGCTCTGACCCCAGACTTCCTTTCTATTTTCTCAGCTCAACGTCCATCTAACGCCTTCATCAGGGAACTTTTTCACTGTATTTGCGTCTAATACAGTAATGCAGGCATAAAAGAGTAACGATGAGGAAGTAGATATGCATCGATCAAGAGCTGAATATGGACTAGGCCAAGTTATTCATCACAGATTGTTTAATTATAGAGGCGTTATTATCGATGTCGATCCGTTTTTTGCGCGCAGCAATGAATGGTATACCGTCATGGCAAAATCAAAACCTGCGAAGGAACAACCTTGGTACCACGTACTGGTCGATGATACAGACTACATGACTTATGTCGCCGAACAGAACTTAGAAGTTGATCCAAGTAATTGCCCGATTAATCACCCAGAACTTGCTAAATATTTTCATGGTTGCAAAGGTGGTCTGTACAAGACAAAACGTATTTGTAATTAGGTGGAATGGGTATAAAGCTTTTATTTAAACCTAGGTTTTTCGACGATAAAATCCAACTAACTTTGTACGCGCTAGAATATGGCCACGAATACCATGTTCTAATTCTATCTTTTTTATCCCATTGGGAAGATGCAAAGTTGTATCGATCGCATAGACAGTGAAAAGATAACTGTGTTTTCCTTTCGGTGGACAAGGGCCGCCGTATTCCATTTTATTCCAACTGTTTCTTCCAACGCGCGTTTTTTTTGGTAAGGGTTTCACGCCTTCGAGTAATTGAGTTGAACCAACCGGAATATTAAATAAAAGCCAGTGATCCCATTCACCCATTGATGCATCAGGATCAGTCATAATGAGCACGTAAGATCGTGTGCCTACCGGTGCATCCGTCCAATGTAATTCAGGTGAAATGTTTTTGCCATCACAGGTAAATAAACGTGGTATGGCTTTGCCTTGATAGAAAGAGTAGCTCGCTAACGCAAATGTATTTGCATAATTTAATGCACAAATGAACGTTAAACTGATGATGAGTAACAAGTGTTTTTTCATGGTCTTTCTATCCTTTCATTTGAAATTATTTGGTATTATGAAAAATATTTTTGCATTTTTCAAATTTTATCCTATAGTTACCTTGCAAGCCAAACATTGACTCATAGGGAGATATTAATCATGGCTAAAAAACGTATCGTACGTTCAACTCGCACTAAAGCTGTTAGTAGCAACGCTGATTGGAAAAAGCAGTATCAAAATGCAAACAAAGAATGGAAAGCTGCATTAAAAGAAATTACTCAATTACAGCGTATCAATGATAAATTGACTGCTCAACTCAAAATCTTTGAAAAAGAACAAACGCAAAGTATAAAACGTGATAAGCAAATCAAACAAGCAGCCGTTAAAATCGTTGCTCAGTTTGAAAAAGCAAAGAAAGCTAAGGCTGTTAAGTCAGTTAAGAAGCCAGTTCGTCGTGTTGCCACACGCAAAAAAGTGAGTGGTCGCGTTAGAAGAAAAGCTGCGTAACTTACAATGATGTAAAAAAAGCGGAGCCTAGGCTCCGCTTTTTTGTTCCTTCCAAATATCTTGTTTTGCTTAATTTAGCCTGCTTTAAGCAGTAAAACCAAGAATGCGACGAATACAATCAGCATTAATCCTAAAATACCCATAGTATAAAAGCTTTTCGAAAGATTTTCTTTGCTGAACTGATCGGGGCGACCTCGGATAATTCGAAAAATTAGCCAAGCGAGAGCGCCGGCAGCGATTATTGCTAAAAGACTCATCCAATTCATATTTTTCTCTGGTTATTTTCACGCGTTCGAGGCATATTAGCATAAGTCAACGCACAGGAGAGCGGAATGATTGTGAAAATGTTGCTTAGAGCATTGTTACTGGCAGGTTTATGTCTATTTCAAACATCAGCAAACAGCGCTCGCAAATATCATCCGACTCATCCTGTTCATATGAAAAGACACCATCCACAAGCAAGATCAAAACACTTAAAGCCCCACAAGTTAATTTATTCACCTTATCAACATGGCAAAGTCAAAGGGAGTTATTGGCAATGGGCGAAACGAGGGGATCAGCAGCCGTGGGGAGCGATTGTTTCCGGTTATCGTCGTGGAAAACCTATCCATGTCTGTCGAATTAAACTCAACAAAAAAACTTACACCGGTCGTTTAACATCGGCAAAAGCTTGTCGAGTTACCGTGAACGGTCAAGTGATGAATATGGACCGTTACCTCGTATTGATGAAGTAAGTGTTATATCCCTTTTCATTTCAAAGCAATGGATGCTGCCTATCATGAAAAAAACGATTCTTTATGTTTTATTAATTATCATTGCGCTGAGTTCGCTCTCAGTCGCTAATCTTAAACTCAATGATTCAGCCGTGGTGCTGACCATACAGGGCGGCATAGGTCCTGCGGCAGCCGATTATGTACAGCGCGGCATTGCTGATGCGCAGACTAATAATGCACGCATGGTTATTCTGCAGATGGATACTCCGGGTGGTTTAGATAAATCCATGCGCGTGATGGTGAAGGCCATCTTAAACTCGTCGATACCCGTCATTGGTTTTGTTGCACCGAGAGGGGCGCGAGCCGCCAGTGCAGGAACTTTCTTATTGTATGCGACGCATCTGGCCGCAATGGCACCGGGTACAAATTTAGGTGCAGCATCACCCGTGAGCATTGGTGGGGGTGGCATGGTGCCGGGCGCAAAGTCCTCTGATAAAAATAAAAAGTCTCATCAAGACACCATGAAAAACAAAGTTACCAAAGATGCACGTGCGTATATTCGTAGTCTTGCTCAATTACGTGGACGTAATATTCAATTTGCAGAAAAAGCGGTAAGCGAAGCGGCGACACTCACAGCAACGGAAGCCTTAAAGAAAAACGTCATTAATCTCATGGCAAAAGACTTGCCCGATTTATTGATTAAAGCAAACGGCTTGAAAGTTGAAGTGAAAGGCCAGTCAATGGTTCTTGATACTAAAAATATTAAAATGGTGCATATCGTGCCGGATTGGCGTACGCGTTTGTTATCTGTGATCACTGATCCAAGCGTTGCTTACATTTTATTATTAATTGGTATTTACGGTTTGTTTTTTGAATTTGCCAATCCGGGCTTTGTGTTGCCTGGGGTTGCCGGAGCGATTGCGTTGATACTAGCGATGTATGCTTTTCAACTTTTACCGATTAGTTATGCTGGTCTTGGATTAATTTTATTAGGCGTGATGTTTATGGTCGCCGAGGCCTTTATACCGAGTTTTGGTGCATTAGGTATCGGCGGTGTACTCGCGTTTATTGCTGGATCGGTGTTGTTACTCGACTCAAACCTCCCAGCTTATCAAATCGCGTGGCCATTGATCATCGCAATGGCTTTAGTGAATGTTGTCTTCTTTTTTATGGTTATCGGCGTCGCGATACGAGCGAGGCGGCGACGCGTTGTCAGCGGGCGTGAGGATTTAATCGATCGAGTAGGCGAAGCACTTGAAGATATTGAACATACTGGACAAGCCAAAATCGCGGGTGAAATTTGGAATGTAGAAACAAGTGCGCGGATTAAAAAAGGACAGCCTGTTAAAGTGACAGCATCGAAAGGTCTGACATTAACCGTGGAACCAATTTTATAACGAGCCCTGTATTCTTTTCAAATTGAGAATTGCAGGGTCTCCTGCTGTGCTTGACCTTGAAGCACTAAGTCCGGCACAATTGACTTTGTTGAAACACCATCACAAGGAGTGAACTATGGGAACTGTTACTGTCATTTTTCTTGCTATCATTGCTTTATTATTTATGTCGATGTTTCGGGTTTTGCGTGAGTATGAACGCGGTGTGATATTTACCTTAGGGCGTTTTTGGAAAGTCAAAGGTCCGGGTCTGATTATCATTATTCCTATTGTACAGCAGATGGTACGTGTGGATTTGCGTACGATCGTGATGGATGTGCCTAGCCAAGACGTGATTTCTAAAGATAATGTGTCCGCGCGTGTGAATGCGGTAGTGTATTTTCGGGTGATTGAGCCAGATAATGCGATTATTCAAGTTGAGAATTTTTTTGAGGCCACGAGTCAATTAGCGCAAACGACCTTACGTTCTGTCTTAGGTCAGCATGAGCTAGATGAAATACTGTCAGAACGTGACAAACTCAATACTCATATACAAAAGATCTTGGATGAGCAAACCGATGCTTGGGGGATCAAAGTGTCCAATGTTGAAATCAAGCACGTTGATATTAATGAATCAATGGTACGAGCGATTGCGAAACAAGCCGAAGCCGAGCGTGAGCGTCGTGCTAAGATCATTCATGCGGAAGGTGAGCAGCAAGCGTCTGAGACCTTACTTAGTGCTGCAAATGTGCTCGCGCAGCGCCCCGAATCAATGCAATTACGTTATTTGCAGACAATTTCGAACATTGG
>DAOUQR010000254.1 GCA_030625525.1 Pseudomonadota bacterium
GTCGTGGGTTCGAGTCCCATCGTTCACCCCAATTTATTCATTTTTTTAATTTCATTCGAAAAAATTCTATCTAACCCTTTCAATTATTAGGCATTAACCTGTATAATCCTGCCTCTTTTGATTCATGCGAGAGTGGCGGAATTGGTAGACGCGCTGGATTTAGGTTCCAGTGGGGACATCCCCGTGAGAGTTCGAGTCTCTCCTTTCGCACCATTTACTTAGAAGGTGCACATAAGATGGAAGCAACGATAGAAACAACTGAAGGTTTACAACGTAAATTGAAGGTCGCCATACCGACTGATCAAATTGACACCGCGGTGAGCAAAAAGCTTGAAGATCTCTCGGGCAGTGTTAACTTATCTGGATTTCGTAAGGGCAAAGTCCCTATGCGCGTACTTAAGCAAAAATACGGCAAGGGCGTTCGTCAAGAAGTCTTGGGCGATTTGATGAAAGAGACCTTGTATCAAGCACTTAAAGAAAAATCTATCGAACCAGCTGCTGTACCTACTATTGATAGCATTCAAGATGAAGCAGGCAAACCTGTTGAATATATTGCTAGCTTTGAAGTCTTTCCTGAAATTAAACTTGTTGATTTAACGGCTGCAGAAGTTGAAACCATCAAATCCGAGCTAAATGATGCCGATATTGATAAAACTATCGAACAATTACGCACACAACGTAAAGTATGGGCCAACGTTGAGCGCGCATGTAAAATGGGCGACCAAACAACTATCGATTTTGAAGGCACTATTAATGCACAGCCTTTTGAGGGCAATGCATCAGAAGATTTTAAACTTGAGCTGGGTTCCAATAGCATGATCCCTGGCTTTGAAGATGAAATCGTTGGGATGGCGATTGGTGAAGAAAGAAATATCGCTGTGACATTTCCGAAAGATTACCATTCTAAAGACATCGCAGCTAAGCCTGCTATTTTTAAAATCAAATTAAAACAAGTCGAAGAAAGCTCGCTTCCTGACGTTGATGATGCTTTTGCTCAATCATTTGATATTGAAGATGGTATTGATGCTCTACGTGAAGAAATTTCAAGTAATATGCGTCGTGAGCTCGAACAGGCCTTGAAACAACGTAATAAAGCCACCATCTTTGATAAGTTCATTGAGTTGAACGACGTTGAGTTACCGAAAAGTATGGTCGATCAAGAAATCCTTAATCTACAAAATGATATGGTTAAACGTATCACTGGCGGAAAGAATATTGATTTAGGTCAGTTCCCAGAAATGCCGCGTGATATTTTTGAAGAACAAGCAAAGCGTCGTGTGAAACTGAGTTTACTCGTGACAGAATTTGTTAAGGTGAATAAACTAAAAGTTAATCATGAGCGTGTTGAGGCTATGATCGAAGACATCGCAAAATCTTTTGAACAGCCAGAATCGGTTCATGCTTGGTATAAAGCCGATAAAAGTCGTATCGGCCAAATTGAACTCGCAGCGCTTGAAGAGCAAGTTTGTGAAAAATTGATTGAACAAGCTAAACTGGTTGAGAAAAGTATGACGTTCGAAGAAATAATGAATCCAAAAACTGATGATCAAACAAAGGAAGACTAATCATGAGCAAAGGGGCAAATGAGATTCGCAATGCAGGGCACTTAGTCCCAATGGTAATCGAGCAAACTGCGCGAGGAGAGCGCTCTTATGACATCTACTCACGATTATTAAAAGATCGTGTGATTTTTTTATTAGGTGAAGTCGAAGATCATATGGCCAATTTGGTGGTCGCTCAGATGCTATTTCTTGAATCTGAAAATCCGGATAAAGATATCAGTATCTATATTAATTCGCCGGGTGGCGTTGTTACGGCAGGATTAGCGATTTATGACACGATGCAATTCATCAAGCCAGATGTTAGCACGTTTTGTTTAGGACAAGCGGCTAGTGCCGCTGCTTTGTTGCTGTGCGCAGGCGCTGAAGGCAAGCGTTATGCGTTACCGAATTCACGCGTGATGATTCATCAACCTTTAGGTGGCTACCAAGGTCAAGCGACGGATATTGAGATCCATGCGCGCGAAACCTTGAAAGTACGTGAGCAACTTAACCAAATAATGGCACAGCATACAAATAAAACGACAGATCAAATAATGGCTGATACTGAGCGTGATAATTTTATGGGCGCTGAACAGGCCATGGAATACGGTTTGATTGATTCCGTTTTGCAAAGTCGCAGTAAATTATTGAATCAAAAGTAAAAAATCTGGCGCTAGCCCACAAAAGTGATAAAAAAGGGCTACACTTATTAATATTGAAGTTATTTAAGATATAAGAGGGGGTAGCGTCATGAGTCGTAGTTCTGGAAATGGAAGTGGTACGGGTACTGAGGTCGAAAAAGTATTGTACTGTTCTTTTTGTGGGAAAAGTCAACACGAAGTCAAAAAGTTGATTGCCGGGCCTTCCGTCTTCATTTGTGATGAATGTGTCGCACTTTGCAATGACATTATTCGCGAAGAGATCCAAGAAACAGTCGAAGAAAAAGATGATCATTTACCAACGCCTAAAGAAATCAATAATTTTTTAAATGAATACGTCATCGGCCAATCAAATGCAAAGCGCGTATTGTCAGTCGCTGTCTATAATCACTACAAACGTATGAAAATAAGTCTTACGGCTGAAGAAGATGATGTTGAATTAAGCAAAAGTAATATTCTACTGATCGGCCCAACAGGTAGTGGTAAAACCTTACTCGCTGAAACATTAGCACGGATCCTCAATGTACCGTTTACGATTGCTGATGCAACAACCTTAACGGAAGCTGGCTATGTGGGTGAAGATGTTGA
>DAOUQR010000006.1 GCA_030625525.1 Pseudomonadota bacterium
TCTCAATAGCCTGTTTCGGACCCGCGTCCATAATATAGATGGAAGTGGCAAACTCAATCATAATCGGATCGAAATCATCGAGCGACTGCGAAAGCAATGCAATTTGTACACGCCACTTTCGACCTTCACGCATATCCAGAATAACTTGATCTCTAACGGCTTGAGCTTTTGATGTGCGGTGAAATTCATCGTAGACAATCCGTTTAGGATCTTCACGAATTTCTCGAATTTGTAAGCGATGATAATCTCGGTATTCTTCCGGCATATCTGTAACGCTTTCTTCCGTCAGATAATAATGGCGTGCCAAAACATATCTAGCCAACATATACATCACTTGCGATTGCCTATCGGCTGCGTCGCCACCACTTTTTGCGACTTCATCTAAATCGAGTGAGACGACTCTTGATTCACCTAAATCAAAACGCGTGACACGCGATAGAATGGGGTATTCACGCACGGCGGCTGAAATCATTCGTCCGAAAGCATCAATTAAACCTTCACCTGTAGGCACGGTGATTTTGCCATACAGATCTTCAACCGCGGGGGTTCGGCAAATAGAGGCCGCATCCGCCAGCAATGGCATTGCGTACCGCTGTGCCAGCATTGCTTCACGTGTAAATCCAGCCAAGAACAATGCATCGGTCACTTCCCACCAAGTTGTTTTGGCATCTCGTACAAAACCAATTTCTTCAAGGATCCCATCCACGATTAACTCGACACCGGATGCATAATTATAAGGTTTTTCGCTATCCGAAAGACTTTTAAAGAGTTCGTCAACCACCATGCCGGCTAAATCCGGCACACCATCATAAGGTCTATCCGCACCCAGCGGGGTTGACAATAACGTTAAAAAATTCACTAAAAAGGAACGATCTAATGCCGTTGGAAAACGGCAACCTAATTGTGTATCAAACGGATTAATAGAATATTCAGGCGTCATACGCAGTCGATGATAAGCGACTAAATAACTTTTTTCCGGTGGTAGCGCTTCTTGTAATAAAGAAATTAAACCACTACTTGAAGGTCCAATATCAATAATAGCAATGCGCGGTAAACGATCTAGCCCCGCGGATAAACACAGTGCGAAATTCAGCGCATTCGATAACACTGATTTACCTGAACCTGGGCGTGCAAACATTAAATCGATACAGGTTGATTGTTGTCGCGAACCTGGCTGATAAGGCCAAGGTTTGCCGTCAGGTGATCGGAACAAAACAGCACCGTGCTCCCAAGGTGATGCCGGTCGCGTAATCGGTAACATATATAAAACATCAGACAGCGGGGCTGCTGCAGGTGTCGCGACACTATTCGTGGTAACACCTAACATGCTTGAAACCGCACCGGCAAACGGATCGCCGGATATTTCTGAGACTTCGCACGATCCCCAGCCTTCGATTGCTTTTGCTAATTCCGACGCTCGTGTACGTAATAAACGAATATCACCATCCGGTGCCCAGGTTGAAGCCGTCACACGTAGGCGAACCACGGCATCATCTGTGTTAAGTTTAATATATTGTAATAAGTTGTTTGCGTTACTGATTAAACGATTCTGTGAAGACGTAAAACTCAAGACTGCGCTTAACAGACCTTTTAGTTTCATCGTTTCTAAGCCTTCGCTTTCAATTAAAAACGACATACGCCAAGGGATCCGTGTGGGCAGTGTACGAGAAAAAAGTGTGACAAAGTTTTTAATATCTTTAGGAAACAAATCAATAAAGATATTACTATAAATTTTATCACCAATTCTAACCGTCCTCAGATCAAGAACTTCCGCATCACGAGGTAAAATTTGTTTGGCAACTGACGGCCAGAGAACATCTGACACATCACCATCAAAACCATTCACTTCACGTACAGGTAATGGATCACCTGGCAGTGATGCCCTCCAATCACGATCGGTAAAATCTGAATCCGCACACATGCGCATTGCGTGAAGCGCATCATGCACCTCTAACAAACTGGTAAAAAGACCCAGGTTATTCATTTCACTCACCAAGCCTCGTACAAAGGCATCATGCGCATCACGAAGATCCGGAATGGCCGCATAGATTGCTTGGGTATTCTTAAAGCTTGGTAATTTTTGATCGCGAATCATTTTTACTTTGGCTTTATTCGCCGTTTTTAACTGCTCACCTGTTAGACTATTGGGACGTGTCCATAAAACAAAATACACTTTTTCTTCGGCACAATGCTCTGAAACAGCGTCAACACGATCGCTAAAAACATCATCCAAATTTAAATCGAGTCGCTGCGCTGTTTGTCGAGCGGGCTCTAAAATTTCATTAATGATGTTTTTAATATTTTGTTTTTCATAACTGAAATGCACTTGAATCGCATGGCCAGGTCGGCGCATGGTTGTTTGCATGCTCATTGCCAGCCCATCACGCAAACGTTCAAACTCACTCGTGCCGAGTAAGGCGCGATTACCGTTAACTTCTAATACGGAGATCAAAGATCCATCGTGCCCGACAAGTACGGTAGGGCTATCGGCTGATTCAATATCACAATAGGACTCTGTGGTTTGCTTGAGTGAGGCACTCATCCACGCTAAGAAGGTATCGACGCCACCTAAAAATGAATCGATGATATTACCCATAGCCTATCCCTGTGTTTCGATTGTTTAGACTTCTGTTGCTAGTTCTTCTAGGGCTGTTGCTGCCCACGTTTCTATTTGCTTTCTAAATTTTGCACGCGAAGGCAACAAACGCACATCTTTTAAAATGGCATTACTCACTTCATCTGTTTCTATGCCTGAATCAATCAGTAATTGTCCGAAGATAGCTGGACTGCTGGTCCCTTCACCAAATTTATCTTCAATCACTTGTGATCGAAATTTCATGGTGCGGTAAACCGACTGAGCACTGGCTTTATAACCGGTATCGTTAGTAATTGCGCAGAAGAGCACGTGGCAAAAACTATCGATTTCCGCCTGTGTCAATTCAGGTAGATAAATAAGTGTGCCACCACCAAAATCACCGATACCTACCGATTCCAAAAACAAACACTGCGCGCAAAAACAGCATGCTGTTGCCATGTTTGATAAGGAATTGTTGTGGTAATCATTATCGAGGTTAACCACATCCTGATATTCACGCGCTTGAAAGCCACAAAATTGGCAGGTGTAATTATCGCGCTCAAACACTTTTTCCATAAACGCACGAAAGGCCTTATCAGCCTTTCGTTTTGCATAGAGTCGCCACGCCCCTGGAGACGCATTTAAAGTCAGTGGATACATTATTTAAATTACTGATTGAATTTAAAAATGATACCTGATGGACCAGCCACATGACCTTTATCACCAAACAATGTACCACCGGTTACACTTAGAATGGTTGGTAAGAACAATAACGCAGCGGCTATAAATAACATGGCAATCGGTGTACCCACTGGAATTTGGGTTGGATTATCTTTGTGCTGCTTAAATTTCATAATGGCACCAATTGAAAAGCCAACACCTGCAATATATGCACCGGCTGTAATCAGCTTAGTTAATGGTCCTAAAGTCTGCGTAACATTGTGTGCTACAGTCTTCAAGGTTAGATCTGAGCCTTGAGCCCAACCTAACTGTACCAACAACAAACCCGCTAAAACCGATGTTAAAAGAACAAACACCGTCTTCAGGGCCTGTTGATTAAAGATATTTTTCATATAAATGCTCCTCATTTATGGAAGTGTGACGCCTAACGTATTTGATATCATGGTTGCTGTACCCACAATATTCATTGCTAATAACCCACCAAAAACGTGAGTTAAACCTTTACCAAAACCGCCTTGTGCACCTTGCTGCTGCGATTTAGCCATATACAACCAACCGCGAATAAACGCGATCAATCCAATCACTTGAACGAGATACAGTATCGCTCGCCCACCTAATCCGATTGGATTCGTACTCGGCCACTCGCTGTACGCTAAAATATTATTCGTACCAAAGGTGGTCGCCATCATTAAATCGACACCGGTAGGAATAAACATAAGAATGCCCGCGACAAAAAAGTACATCAACGGCTCTTTCGCATTGGTATGCGACGCCATCATTGTTCGCGCTTCTCCGTAAATTTTCATGTGATACAACGCCCGAACAGCAAAGCTAACGCCCATTAGATACGCAGTTCCGGTTATCAACTGTTGCACTGGCCCCAGTTGTGTCGCGAGATTAATAAGCATTTGCTCTGCTGTCGTTGCCATAAAACTTTACACCTAATTCTCATTCGGACTAAACGCAAATGTTTTGCCCGTACTGGTTTTCACTTCTCCCTGTTGCGCATCAATCGCTGTTATTTTTCCGTATCCTGGTACGCGCGATCCTTCACTTATTGTAAGTGTAGTACCTTTTTCGCTAATTAGCCATGCGCGTCCCGGTACCAGTGCTTGTAACTTATAGCCAAGTCTGGTTTTTACAACCCTACGACGTCGCCGAACCACCTTTCTTTTACGTGGTTTTGTTAAGCGTTTTTCAATTGTCGCCAATTGACTTTCCTGCTGATCAACCTTTTGTTCCAATGATTGCAGATTATAACTGAGGTCGTTAATACGGCTTTCTAATTGCTTCAAGGTGGTATTTAAATTATCAAGGCTGGTCGCTACTTTGTTCACGCTATCTTGTCGCAAACCATTGGATGATTCTAATTGTGCTAAACGTTGTGATAATTGCTGCGCACTGTGTAAGGCTTGGGTCGCTTGAGGAGCGGTTCTGGGTTGCACCGGTTGAGTCACAACAACGGCGGGATGTTTCATCGGTTGCACCTTACGGCCACCAAAAAATGTCCCCATAAATTTATAAACCACCAATATAACAAATAACAGGCCAATCCCTATCAGTGCGTATCGTCGCATCGCAAGGTTACGTGCTGAGGTTGGCATTTCACTACCCGTGTCGTAAGGACTCGCACTACTGTCCTGCTCTAAATCAGAAAATTGAAATGTCTCATCTTTGGGTTCATAGCGTTCTTCGACCATTGTTAACCCCTAGCCTAAATTGTTAGTTGTTGATGCAGATGCCACATCAGAGGTAAATAACACACCCAATGATGTACCGGATTTTACTTTAACCGTATAAGGACGATTAAAAATGGGTGCTAATTGCTGCCCCCAACGTTGTCCAATTTTTCCTAAACCAACCGCTGCGTTTTCTGAAGCAGACCGACCAGCGTCAGCAAGAAGTGTTGAACTACCATTCACAGTGACCATCGTCCCTTTTGTACTAATAGATTGACCATAACCTTCTAAGAAAGATGAAGCGAACAAGGAGCCGTAGCGTAATAATAAATGGCGATCATACGATGTTGCCACAGCCGTTCTAGCTGTATTAGGGTCAATACCGACAGCGCTAATTGGAATCGTACTATTCGCTTCAGGTAATGACATTAGGTTAAATGACAGTATGACTTTTTTAGCATGATTCCCAGGCATACGCATGCTACCAATTAGCTTAGCGCCTTTGTATTTACCCGTCACAACTGTTGCTAAAATAGGGCCCGGTTCATCACTATTGACCGCTGTATTCAACACAGCAAAAATAATATCGCCGGCTTTAAACATATTATGTTTTGCCAATTCAATTTCAGCCTGTTTCGATTTGGCTTTGTCTCGATCAGCAGCGGATGAAAATCCTTCGGCTCGAGCACTTTCTTCATCAGCTTGTTTTTTAGCGAGATCGCCGGCCATATAAACTTGTTCTACCGGTGCCCATCCCGAAATAATCGTGCTCGCATTACTGGACATTTGACCTTGCCGTTGTTGAATTTTAGCTTCAAGCCGTTGCTCTGTCATTTGTGACGCTTGTCTCGCTAAGGCCGCTTGTAATGCTTTATCCGTTACCGGCTGTCCGCCTAAAGTAGGTACCGCCTTCTCTGGCTCTGAACCTGTCGTGCCAAATTGTGTGGGTGGTGTCACGGAAGGAGTGGCATCCGGTTTCATATCTTTTGGTAATAAGCCGGCATCTTGTAAGGCTTGTTTAGAATAACCTGCGGCTTTGATTGATCGGGGAGAAAAGCCAGCCGCCCTTAATTGTGCTGCTGATAAACCCGCATCTTTTAATTGTTTTGCGCTAAATCCTGCATCTTTTAATTCTTTCGGACTAAACCCCGCATTAGCTAATTGTTTTGCGGTAAAGCCAGCATCGCGAAGTTGTTTCGCACTAAAGCCTGCATTTTTTAGTTCTGCGGGTGTAAAACCTGCGTTTTTTAATTCGCGAGCCGTGTAGCCTGCTGCTTTGAGTGCTGCCGCACTACATCCAATGGTGTTACGAATTTGCCTTGCTGTAACACCGAGCGCTCTAGCTTTACGTAAGGCCGTTATGTTACACCCTGTTTTTCGTAACATTTTTATCGCTTCAGCTGCATTTTTTGGCACCATAGCTGCAGCGACTGCACTCGGGAAAAAACCTGCGTTCTTCAATTCTTTAGCCGTATAACCCGCGGCTTTTAATTGTTTAGCTGTACAGCCACTGTATTTACGGATAGCCGCGGCGCTCACGCCTCGGGCGCGAAGTTTCGTTAAAGCCTCCGCAGAACAACCCGCTTTTCTAACATCGTCTGCAGTGATACCTGGCGGAAGAGCTGTATTCGCTGCCGCAATTTCTTCAGGCGTAAAACCCGCATTTTTCAACGCCTGATCACCAAAGCCCGCGGCTTTTAATTGGGCGGCACTACAACCGGCATATTTGCGAATCGCAGCCGCACTGACACCTTTTTCACGTTCATGCTTTAAGGCTTCGATAGAGCAACCCGATTTTTTAATATCTGCAGTCGTCACGCCCGGGGGTAAACCTTGATCGGCTCTCGCAATTTCTGCTGGAGAAAAGCCCGCATTTTTCAAATCTTGATCGCTGTAACCTGCGGCTTTTAATTGGGCCGCGTTACAACCTGCATAGCGTCGAATAGAGGCTGCGCTGATACCGGCAGCACGTTCTCGTTTCAAGGCATTAATATCACAACCGGCTCGGCGAACTTGCTCAGACGTTACACCCGGAGGCAAGGCATCTTCAGCCTGTCTAATTTGATCTGGCGAATAACCTGCAGCGCGCAATTGCGCGGGAGTAAAACCGGCATCACGTAATTGTTTTGCGCTAAAACCCGCGTTACGTAATTCTGCAGGCGTAAATCCCGCAGCTTTTAATTCTGCTGGCGTAAAACCTGCGTTTTTCAATTCGCGGGCCGTATAACCCGCGGCCTTTAATTGAGCGGCCGTGCAACCCGAATAACGTCGAATGGCTGCAGCACTGACACCAGCCTCACGTTCACGTTTTAACGCGTCGACACTACAACCTGCACGACGAACATCCGCAGCGGATATTCCAGGCGGTAAACCACTGGCGGCTTTAATATCAGCATCACCATAACCCGCCCCTTTTAACTCGCCATCCGTATATCCACCGTCTTTCATTTCTTGCGCGGTGTAACCTGCGGCTTTAAGTTGACATGCGTTGTAGCCACAAAGCCGCAATTGACCCGCGGTATAACCAG
The DNA here is from genome assembly GCA_030625525.1 of Pseudomonadota bacterium. Taxonomy (GTDB): domain Bacteria; phylum Pseudomonadota; class Gammaproteobacteria; order DAOUQR01; family DAOUQR01; genus DAOUQR01. The sequence goes on from DAOUQR010000006.1 coordinate 7,464, forward strand.
AATTTTTCATATCCGTGGCGTTAAATCCCGCCGCTTTTAAAGCGGTACAACTACAAACGGGTTGTAGCTCTGCAGCTTGAAAACCAGCCGCTTTCAATTGCACACAACTACAAATTTCCCGAATATCTTTTAAGGTTGCGCCTTGTTTGGTTGCCGCATTAACCGAAGCCGGTGAACAGTTCGCTTGTTTAAGATTGTTTAACCATAAGGATTTGCGAATACCACCATCCATGGCCTCACGTGATAAAGTTTGAAAACCCACGGCCCCTTGTGTTTTAGGTGTTTGACCTTCACCAATTTTTTGTGTGCGAATAATTGTAGGGAGCGCACTACCGCCTGTTTTAAGGGCGCGTTGGGCTTGAAGAAGATTTTGTTTTTCTTGGAGTTTTGCATATTGGGCACTGGGATCAAGACTGCCTGGAATGGATTGAATACCCCCCGGTGCGCGCACTAAAGTGACGCCAGCGGTAGGTCCGCTTGCGCGATTACGCAAGGCATACAAGCCAACAACAGTTGCACCAATCAGCACAACGCCTGTAAATATAATAATGACACGAGAACGTGCATCACCAAATAAATTACCTAAATTTTTCCACATGCTAGCCATATGCTTAGCGTCCTTTGATATGTAATGTCACCAATTGTCCGTGATCGGATGCTAGCAGCACCGAGGCATTAGGATTAGGCACTTGATAAGCATGCATCCCATCTGCACTTTCATAACTCCACTTATATCCAGGAGAAATCAGTGTCATACGCGTACGAATAAATAAATCATGCTTCGTCGTCCAAACGTCTGCAGCGCCGCCTAAAACTTCAAGAGCCGTACTCTTTGGCGGACGAATCCCATCTAACACGCCCAGCAATATTGCATTGTTACCATTCGGCAAGCCCTTACCAATCGGTAATAACTTAGCATTGGGACCATATCCTTGAATACGCATATCAACACGATAATCAACTTCACGTTGACCAGGAATTAACTGCAGCATCACTGGCGTGTTGAGTCCCTGAAGTCGTATCGCCAAATTCGCCGTAATATACAAATCTTGCGACTGAATCATCAAAATATTACTTTTTCTATCCCACTGAATATTAAACGATTTCGGATTACCTAAATCGTAAGCCACGATCGGCCAAGGTGCACCCGTTTGATCCAAAAAGATAACGGAAGAGACCGTCCCTTTAGCCAAACGTACCACCGGTGGCGTGGATCCAGGGGATAATTTTACAAATTGTGATGTGGAAACAGGTTTAGGTGGTGTGCCCGCATGCGATGCTTCAGCAAATTTTGTGACATTATACATTTGACGTAAACGTAAAATTTGCTGCGGTGAGAGAGGCATTAAATTGCGTAACATGGAACGAAAAGCAGCTTCATCTATCGCACGTTGCGCAGGGGCATTCATCCCCGGCAAAGCAGGCCTGACTTGCTGTGGCCTCGCTTGTAGCGATGGACGAGCTTGCTGCAGTCGGGTTGCTGTCGCCTTCGAATGAAGTTGTTCATCTGCTAGAGGTCGGCGTGCAGCAGGTAGAGTAACACCTTGACGCGGCGTCAAAGACTGGGACGTCGAAATCGCAGCCCCTGGCTGTTGAGGCGTCACACGTTTAGCGACCTGACTTTGTAATGCACGCAATTGTTGTAAGGTTTGTTCATCAACCCCACTTTGCGCCCCATTAATTGAAGCCAATCCAACCAAAGTAAGCAATACTATTTTTTTTATTTTTTTCATAAGCATATTTGTTTTTTTGCGCATAATAGATGCTTTTTATCTGGACTACAAGTAGCCCATTCTAAATCTTGCAATACCCACCCCCCGATTCGACTCTGTGGTAGGTATGCGCGTGATTAACATATCTACAACTAACGCTTGTTGTGAGGTTTGGCTAGCACTCGTATAGGTCACCAATAAAGGCAATTGTATACGCCAAGTATAGTTTCCCAGTAGCAAACCTTTTTCCAATACAATAGGATGGCGCGTTGCAACAGCCGCCACACGTAATTTTTTACTACTAACCGTTTGTAATATATTGGAATTATTCATCGCCGTAACGAACTCGCTCCAACCACTACTTGTGAAAAACTGTTTCGCATTTAACAATTGCTGATTAAATTCAACCCAATCGTAGTTAAAAATAGCAATGGCCGCCTGATTTGCCCAAAGCCTTACAGCAGCATCCGATTGGTTTGGCACATCAAGCGCTGTCAAGCGCGTTGTTTTACCGTTAAATGTTGTTTGGTAATAATCTCGAATCGGTGGGCTCACGGTCAAATAAGCCAACGCACCCACTAAAATGAAACTCACGCCCGTTGACAAAATGAGTAACGTAAAAATCCGCATCCGATTCGTGCGGTAGAAAGGATTTGGAGGAGCTGCAGGCTGCGCCATCGTCACGCCCCCCCCCCGGTTGGGCTCGCCGGATATTTAGGGGTGGCCACAAACTGAGCGATCCCTATTCCTCGAGGCGAGTTCAAGCTAGAAACACGTACGACCGTGACTCGAATAAGATAGTTTTCCGTCGCCTGTGTTCGCATATTTTGGTACGTCACACGAATAGGCATTTCGATACGCCAAGCATAGCGCCCACCAATTCTACCGCGAAAAACAATATTCGGTGCAGCAGTAGCCTCCGCAGACACAACATAATTTCTAGCAGACACCGCCTCTAAATTATTAGACTTTCTCAAAACTGACGTAAAATTCTTCCAGCCTTCCGGGGTAAAAAATTCGGATGCCGCTTCGAGCTCTTGCTTATAATTAACATAGTTATAGCTAAATGCCGCAACAATAGCCGAGTTAACCCACTGCAAAACAGCGTAATCTGGCTGATTAGGTCGACTTAGAGGGTATAAAGGCGTGATCCGACCACTCACTGAGGTTGGAAAATACAGTGGCTTAGGCGGATGCGTATATTGATAAAATAAAATAAAAACCAAACCGGCATTCAATATCAGCGACAACAAAAAAATAAACAAAACTCGATAATAGCTATCTTTATAGAATTGATAGCGTAATGTCACCAGCTTTGCTGCAGATTCAACCATGATTTATCCTTGTGAAGCTTGGTTGTTGTTCATCCTAGGCAGACGTTTCTTTGTGATCTCCTCAGGAGGATCCGGTTTCAACAACGATGTGCTCGATAAATTGGGGGTATCTAATGGCGATAACTCCGTAATAAAACCCGCACCCGCCGCATTCGAAGCATAATAAGACGACTCACCGCGCGTAAAATATTGATAAGCGATACCGGTCGCCAACAATAATGTTAAAAAAAACGAACCCCAAGTCGATACCACTAATTTTCGATACAAATCACGATAATAATTTTTTTGTGATTTAATCATTTCCATCGCACGTTTATTCATAGTTTACTCAGCCGTTATACACTTCGACGTCTAAAAGAAATTTCCACACGTCGATTGGTTGACCGCCCATACGGTGTGTGATTAGACGCGATTGGCATGGTGATCCCATAACCTTCCGCGTAAATAAATCTGACGTCAATATTTTGTAAAAACAAATAGTCTGACACATTTCTAGCTTGCTGACGGCTCAATATTTTTGCACGCATACGCTCTTGAACATTATCCGTATAACCCGCAATTTTAATGGTAACCTTTGGAAAGCAACTGAGGTATTCAGCAACAGCATCGAGGGTTTTATATGACTTCCACTTAATACGCGGGGTATCTGAGTAAAATACTTTATCGCTAGGTAAAACTAGCAGATAGTCTTCGCCTTGATGAATGAGCTTAATTCCATCTTTCACCAAAATATCTTGTAATTGAACCAAGCGATTTTTATTACTGACTCGCTTGACGGATTTATGTGTATCAGATAAATCTTTAATCTCGCGATTCGATCCCAAGATCACCTCTTGGGCCGGTTTGGTTTTAGACGGAACCCGATGAAGGCCCAAGCGTGCACAGCCAACCAACGCGAAACACATATAAAATAGTAACCCGATGCGCTTACCTGCAGACACAAATATTCCTTTAATTTAAATAAAAAAATCAGTGGGGTAGAATAAATCACATCTTCGACATAGTTGCAAGAATGAAATCCAATCAAACAACAAATTAATCAACTTCGCTGGATACTTTGTCTCGCTCTCTGCGGATGGATCCGCTGAGATTTTTTAGCTTATCAGCAAGCTCAGATGCACTGATATGGTCAAGCGTTTCAGGTGGGTAATGGGTTGCGAACTGCATATCTTTGACGATCTCGGTCGCAATGTTTTGTGCATGCTTATCTTGTTTACCACTTGCTCGCTCTAGGATTGAAATATTTTGTCTCACGTCAGTCCGCGTCATTAACGGTGATGTAAATTGCTCATAATCATCTGTCACTGGAGGCGGTGCATCAAAAGCAACACGCATCGTTGTAAATACATTTAATTCGTCATCGGCTTCTTCTTCAAGAAAATCGTCCATTTCTTCCGGTTGTGAACGATTATGAAAATTAATCAGTGTCGTCACGCCACGCTCAATCGGATCCATGTATTCATTTTCACGGAGATTTTCTGCAATGAAATCAATTTCTTCATTGGCTACCAAGTTATCAATAAAAATATCGCCTCTATCCATCAATCCTTGAAAATGATTGATCCGCTTAACGAAGTCGGCCAACACTTGATCGGAGGGGATTTCAACTTTGACGAATTGATTGAGACGCAATTGTTTCGTAGGTTTAGGATTGGCATAAAAACTTTTTGCACGAACAATTTTTGATTTAAAAAAGATATGCATTTCACCCAAGCCTTGATCTTTTAAATCAAGCAAATCGATCCTGGCGCGTTTTTCAAACGATGAACTTTTGGTATCCATATAGCTATTAGTCACGCTAGTTTCTTTCGTTTGGAACGCATCAACCTTAGTGACATACGCTTCACCGGCTGTTTTTGTGAAAAATTCCCAGGTTTCGGTGGGATCTTCGAGTTTCATACAGATTTTAATATTGGTGTTAGCGCCGATACTGGCG